>CAZRUC010000081.1:0-8449 GCA_964603175.1 uncultured Anaerolineaceae bacterium | reverse complement strand
TCGCGGAGACTTCCATCATCTCCTTGGTCCCGGTGTCGCGGGACAGGACGTCACGAGCGAGATAGATCGCGAACGCTACCGCGAGCAACCCCGCGATCGGGATGAACGCTTGGAGCAGACCTGGTTCCATGGGGGGCGAGCGACTCCTTCTCTGGCGGCACGGCGGAGCGCGGTGTGACGGCGCGCCTCCGGGGATCGGGGCCCAAATCCGAGAGCAGTTCCATAGTCGGGCCTGGCGGAGTGTATCAACGGCCCAAAGCGTGGGTCAAACTGCGGATGGTCCCTCGAATATGCATGAGGGACCGTCGAACCGGGGCGGATGGGCCCCACCTTGCGGGCCATTTGGCCCGCGCACCCTCACCAACGTCGGCGTCGGCTCCGGTTCAGGGAAGCCAGCGCGTGTACGCGCCGTCCGGGGAGAGCTGAACAAGCCCCGTGCCGTTTGGCTTCACGATCCAAATCCCCTCCGATTTGGTTGGGTCGTGCGAGTTGATCCGACTGAAGACGATGGCGCCGCCGTCGGGAGAGAAAGACGGCGAGCGATCGCTCAACCCCGGACCCGCGGTCAGCGGCACCTGGGCTCCCGATGAGGTCGATCGGAATTCCAGGTGGTCGGAACCGTCGAGGCCTTCGACTAACAGGACGAGGCTTCCATTGGCGTCCGCGGCAACGTCCAGGACTGAAGGCCCGATCCTGACGGCGACGCCGAGAGTCGAGACTCGCCAGTACGCCCAACTGGTCCCGTTGTCTTCCGATCCGGCCAGGTAGAAGGAATCCTGAGACTCGACCCAGACCGGCCTCGCCGAAGCAGTCAGATTCACCTTGATCGGTTGATGGGCGCCGGTCAGATCCACGAGCTCGACGACATTGTCCGATCCACGGACGGTCAGCATCCACGCGTCATCGTCGGAGAAGGCCGCTCTGGGTGCCCACGAAGGCAGGCCCGCCGATGCGGTCAACCCGTTGCCGGCAAGCTCGACGCTTCCGAGCAAAGGGGCACCGTCGGGAAGTACTTGCTCTTGGTCGGAGCCGCCGACCACGGGTATGCGCCAGTAGCCCAGATCAGTGCCGGTTGCATCACGGCGGCCCACGATCAATCCGGTTCCGTCGCTGGTGAAGGAGGGGGCGTATTCGTAGTGTCCCGGCGCGGTGGTGTACCTGATGTCGCCGCCGATCCCCATCACCTTGACCACGCCGGCTGCCGCGTACGCGACCGTGGTCCCGTCGCCGCTGATGTCGAAGCCGGTCACGGGGACGAGCTCCGATGTCACCTGCCGTTGATCGGTGCCATCCGAGTTCATCAGCCAGAGGTTGTTGACGCCGCTCCGGTTGGACAGGAACGCAAGCTGCCCGAGCGCGCTCGTCGATGGCTCACCGGTGGTGAACGTCCACGTTTGAGAGGCCGCGGCCTGGCCGCCGGCGGTTCGTATCCCCGAACTGAGCGTCACCGTATAGCTCGTATGGGCCGCGAGCGGACTGCCGGGCGTGAAGACAAGGACGTTGCTGCCCGATCCGCTGGCCGTCGGGGTGGCCTGTGCCTGGGCACGGCTGTCGTCCGGCAGAGAAACCACCGAGATCGAGCCGCCGACAGGGGGAGCCAGCTGGATCGAGTTCGCGATCGAGGCGACGTCGATCGGGCCATCGAAGACGACCGCGACCTTGCTCTGGACGCTGACGCCACCGTAGACGTTGGGAGTTGGGTAAAGGGCCAACGCGCGCAGGCCGATCCCGACGGTCTTGAAATTGGTCACGAACGCCGTCAACTTGGAGCCGTCGGTGTCGACAGCCGGAGCGCCCAGTCGAATTGTGTAGACGGTGTCGTAGTTGAGGGCTTTGCTCGGAGTCAAGGTTAAGACGGCGCCTTGCCAAGTGGCCGAATAGGGCGCGGCCGGCTCGATGCTCAGGCCCTGGAGTGTTTTCGCCGGATCCATGAACCGATCGAACGTGATGGCGATCGTCGTGTTAGTGGACACGCCAGGTCCGTCGGTCTCCGGCGCAACGCTCTTGACCACAGGCGGCCCCACGGTTGTAAAGGTGACGTCGCCGCTTCCGTCCTGGACGTTGCCCGAGAGATCCTGGACGCCGGGCGCCATGTGGACGCGGAACGTCGAGGACAGCGGCAGCTTGTTCGATGGCGTGAAGACAAGGATGTTGCTGCCCTGCCAATGGAACGAGCCCGCTACGGGCGGCGTAACCGAGAACGCGTTCTGGGCCGGGTCCGGCTTCACGTCCTCGCTGAAAGCGACCTTGATGGAAGTGCGAACGAGCGCCAGACCGTTGCCGGAGGCGGTGCTGCTCAGCTGGATGGCATAGGTCGGAGGAACCCGGTCGACGGCGGTGGCGTTGTAAAGAACCACCCCAAGGACTGCGATTCCTGTGAGCGCCGACAGCAACCTGATGGCTCGGGCAGGGAGTTCCACAGGGCAGGACGATAGCACAGCCCCTATACTCGCGAACTTGTGATGAGGCGTTCGCTGGGCTGTTTGTTCGAGGTGTTCGAGACCCTGCTCGTCACCCTGGTGTTCTTTCTGGTCGTCCAACTCTTCGTCGCCCAGCCGTTCCATGTCGAGCAGCCCTCCATGGAAAACACGCTGATGCCCGATCAGTACGTTCTCGTGGACAAGATCAGCCCGCGCTTCACCGACTACCAGCGCGGGGACATCGTGGTCTTCACCCCGCCCAGCAACTGGCTCAGTGGCTCCTCCGGCACGCCCTATATCAAGCGGGTCATCGCGGTCGCGAGCGATACCGTCGATATCCACGACGGACACGTCTTCGTCGACGGCAAGGAGCTCTCAGAGCCGTACGTCTACGAGGGACAAGCCACTCTGCCGTTGGATCCGGCTACGCATATCTGGAAGCTGACCGCGGGCCAGCTATTCGTCATGGGCGACCACCGCGGCGACTCTCAAGACTCCCGGGTATTCGGTCCCATCGACAAAGCGAGCGTGATCGGGCGCGCGTTGATCCGGTATTGGCCGCTCGCCAACTTCGGTCCCCTGTCAGCGCCGAGGGCTTCGGCTGCTTCGTCCATAACTCCGTGACGGGTTCGATGGTGACGGCCTCCGGCTTCGCGGCCGCATGATCGAGCCTGCGGTCGTCGCCGCTGCCGGGGTCGTGGTCGGCGCCATCGTGGCAGTGGCCGCCCGCGATCGACGTGTAGTTGCGATCGGCCTGCTCGTCGCCATGGTCGCGGCGCCGCTAGTCGCTTCGCCGCTGCCCGAATCGCTGTCGGTGGCGGCCAGGGTCGTCGGAGCAGTGCTGGCCGCTTATCTGTTGTGGGCCGCGTCCCATGGACTGCATTCGGACAGCTCGGGAAGCGCTCTCGGTTTGGCGGCGGAGAGTGCCATTGCTGTTGCGGCGTTTGCGATCGGGATGTCGGTCTCGATGGTCGATCCCTTGCCGGGCCCAACAGTCGCTCAAGCTGCCGGCCTGGCGCTGGTCGCGCTGGCGGTGGTACCTCTGGTCGGCCGCGACGTGTTGCGACTGGGAGTTGGCGTGGTGCTGCTGGTCCTCGGATCGACTCTGTTCACCGCGGCCTGGCTCGGCCCGACCCCGCCACTGGCGCACCTGGCGATCGCATCTCTCCTGACGGGGATCGTAGGGGCCACGAGCGTGACGCTCGGGCGACAACCCCTGATCGAAGCGGCGGCGCCCGTCGAGGAGCCTACAGCGCCGGCGACGGCCCCCGGCCTCGACCCCCCGCGGCCCAAGCCGTCGCGCTCCCGGGAGCGGCTGAAGAGCCCCAGCGACCAGCCCTCCGTGTGGGCCCAAGAAGAGTCGGGCATGGACCAGGCGGCCTCCGAAGCTCCCGCTATCGAAGCTTCGCCGTCGCACACTGCCGGCCGGGCGCCGGCTAGCCGGTTGCAACGGCCACCTCGTTCGGCCAAGCCATGAGCATCGTCCCCTTCCTGGTCGTTTGCGGCGTCGGCGCATTCCTGGGGATGCTCGCAGCTCCTTTTCCGCGGCTCGCCCGCCTGATGGGAGTGGGGGCTCTCGCAGTGGCTTTCCTGGCGGCTCTCACGATCAAGCCGACCGACCAACTGACCGTCGGCCACGTCCAACTGGCTACATCCTGGTATGCGGGTCTTTTCCTGAGCAGCGCCGTAGCGTGCTGCCTGATCGTGTGCATTCTCGGTTTGGCCGTGGGCTGGCCGGAACGCCTTGCCCCGGCAGCCCTCGCGACGTTCGGCGGACTGGCAGTGGCCTTTACCGCAACCGATCCCAGCGTGGTCTTCGCCGCTATCGCCGCCTCGGCCGTGCCCGCGATCCTGGTAGCGATCGGGGCGCGTTCGGAAGCCCCCGTCGTCGACGTTTCGCTCGCCGAGCTTCGGACTCTCGGCCTCATCGCCGCCGGAGCCCTGATCGCGTCGGCCCTGGTTCTGCAGCCGGGCTGGACCACAAGCGACCCGACTTTCGTCTTTGCACTCGCTTACCTCGCTCTGGGGCTGGCGGTCGCAGTGCGCTTCGGCGCAGTGCCTTTCCACGTGCCGGCGGCCCGCCTTAGCAAGAGCAACGTGAAACTCGGACTTGCACTGTCGCTCGTCTGGATTCCCGCGGGTCTCGGCATCGTGGCCTTGAGTTGGAGCACCAGCCTGTTCCAGAGGCAGGGCGAGTGGCTCGATGTTGCCGTGGCAGGCCTGCAGGTGATCGCGGTCGCAACGCTGATCCTCGGAGCATTGGGTGCGTTGCTGCACGAAGAGCTCGAAGAGATCGCGACCTATTCGATCGTCCAGGACGCGGCCTTCGTACTGCTTGCCCTGGCCGCTCGCGACGCCGACGCCGCCGAGCCGACGCGGTTGTGGTTGCTGGCCTTCATCGTGGCCAAGTCGGCACTGGTTGCGTGGGTGGTGACGCTCTCCTCCACTCACGGATCTTCGAAGCTGCAGGACCTACGCGGCTGGTTCCGCCGCTCACCGATCCTCGGCGTGGCCCTGATTGGCATCGTGGTCGCGACGCTCGGCTGGCCGGGCAGTCCGGTTTCCGAGGCGCGCGCCACGCTCATCAGGCTGGCGCTTCCGAGCCAGCTTCAGTTTCTGGGGATCGTCGCGGTGTTCGGCGCGATCGCGTATTACGGCCGCCTGATCGCGGTCGGCCTCATGGCCCCCGGCGAGCTCGTCAAGTCGTCGACCGGCGAGCGGCCGCGCTGGCCCCAATCGCAGTTGGCGGTCGCCGCCAAGTCGCCGCGCACTCGCGCCGCAAGGGCTGCGCTGCGGGCGCCGTCCGTGAAGGCACCCCCGGCGGTGAAGGCACCCCGGGCCGAGAAGGCCGCCCCCGGCAACGCCACGCCCGTGGCAGCTCGATCTATCTCGGGTGCCGCCGGCCATCTCCGCTCCGGTGCGGTCCGTTCGATCCACGCCGCGATCGCACTGGCGCGCCAGCTCCCGGCGGCCTGGCGCTTGAACCGGCGTCTGGAAACGAGCCTGCTCGTGCTCGGCATTTCCGTGCTCGCCATCGCGATCGCGTTCGGTGGCTTCGGTGCCTCGAAGGCTTCCTCGACAGGGATCTCTCTGGACGCGGTGGTAGCCCCGACCCCGCTCCTGCCGATCCTCGGCCCCACCACTCCGCCTCTGGCGACCCCGGCGCCGTCGAGCGTCACAGCGACCCCGTCAGGCGGGCAGGTGGGCCCGGTCGTCTCGGCCACTCCGGGGCCGAGTGGATCTGGAGTCGGATCGTCGCCCAGCTCGGGCGCCCAGCCCAGCCAGCTGACCGGCGACTGACCGTTCGTTTCCGCGAGCTTCAGCCCTTGGGCCCGATCACCCAGCGATCGATCTCGCGCTCGTAGGAGACCAGCTCTTCGGGCCGGAACCAGATAGCGAGTTCAGTGGCCGCCGTCTCCGGGGCGTCGGAGGCGTGGATCAGATTCTGGCCCATCTCGACCGCGAGGTCGCCGCGGATGGTGCCCGGAGCCGCCTCTGTCGGTTTCGTGGCGCCGACCATCGTCCGAACCATTCCTATCGCACTCGGGCCCTCGAGCGCCACCGCTACCAGAGGGCTCGAGGTGATGAAGGCCACGAGGCCCTCGAAGAACGGCTTGCCCTTGTGGACCGCGTAATGGCGCTCCGCCAGTTCGCGATCGACCTTGACGAGCTTGAGTCCAACGATCTTGAGGCCACGCTGCTCGAAGCGGGCGATTATCTGGCCCGTCAGCTGGCGCTGGACGCCATCGGGCTTCACCAGTACGAGAGTGCGCTCGGTCACAGTTCGGACACCGCTACGGTCGGTTGACGACCGGCAGTTTACGGGATCGCCCGCTCGGACTACCGGCGGCCACGGAATCAGCTCTTGGCGAGCGCCTGGGACAGTGCGATCTCGAGCTTGCCGACCTTGTCCAGGAGGGCGTTGACGGCTTCGTCTTGCGCCTGCAGATGGGCCTGGATCTGCTCGGCCTCGTGGAAGGTCGCATCAGCGTCGTTGTAGGTCATCTCGGCCCGCTTGTCCGACGCCTTCCCCAGGATGTTCTGGCCGACCATGATCACGGAAAGCATGACCAGCTGGATGAACGTCTGACTTACCCACTGGATCATCGTCAGCAGGCCACCGTTCAAAGCGCTCGGGAGGGCAACAAGCGCCAGGACCGAGAAGGCGTAGGCGCACCACATCGTCCCGACGGTGGTAGTCAGCAGCAAGGCGAACTTGCCGTTGAAGCCGACGTGCTCGTCCGTGGTCTTGGGCGGCCCGCTCTTCTTGCGAGCGGCGATGTGCGGATGAGGAACGTGCTCGAAAGCGATGCTCATGCCGGATCTCCCACGGTGCAGCTCTGCCGGGCGGCGAGGTCTATACGGATCATGGCGGGTGATCGCCAACGCGGGAAGTGTCTTGCGACGAGGATCGAACGGCGGGTTCTGCTTGACAGTTTTGTTGCCGGCGCTATATTACGCCTCGCGATATATCGTGTAACGTACTAGTTCCGCCGCAGGAGGAACCCGATGGCCGCAACTCCAGACGAAGCCAGGTTGGGCGATCCGGCGCTCCTGATATTGACGAGCCTGGCTGAAGGCGCCAAACACGGCTACGCCATGGTCGACGACATCGAGCGCTTCAGCGGCTCGAGACTTGGGCCGGGGACACTCTACGGAGCGCTGGTGCGGCTCGAGGAGCGCGGTTTGATCGAGGCTGTCGAGTCGGCCGATCGACGGCGTCCGTACCGTCTCACGTTGCGCGGAAGCCAGGCCCTGGCTCGGGAGATCGAGGCTCTCGATCGCGTCGTGCAGCTCGTGCGGCTGCGACTGGCCGGTTCGTCCGAATGAGCGGCGCCCGCGATGCAGGAGAACCAGCGGAAGAGGTCGTCCCGGGTCGCGGCTCCCTGGTCCTGCGACGCCTGATAGTCCTCTACCCGGGGACCTGGCGACGGCGTTACGGCGCCGAGTTCGAGGCTCTACTGGAGCAAACGCCATTGACGCTTCGGAATCTGTTCGACATCGGCGTTTCGGCAGTCGATGCCCGCCTCAATCCCACAGCTCCAATGAGAAAGTGGCCCTTCATGTTTGAACGTTTGCGTGCCTCGGAACTGGCCGTCTTTGCAGGCTGGGTTCTCTTCGTGATGGCCGGTCTCGGCTTCGGAAAGATGACCGAGAACTGGGACCAGCTGTCACCGGCCTCCGGCAGTCCCGCTGTCGGGCTGGCCCACGACGCGGTCGTGGTGGGGGCCGGCCTGGCACTTCTGGGCATCCTTGCGGCCGGAGTCCCGATCGCGTGGTCGATCGCCCGGTCGGCATCCCGGACGCACCATTGGCGAGTGCTTGGGTTGTTCGCGGTCCCGCCGATCTCACTGGCGGTTTGGATCGGCGTCACGCTGCTGCTCGTAAACGTCGTGGCGCCTGGAGCGGGGTTCGGAGATCGCCTCGCGCAGGTACTGGGCTTCTGCGTCTGGGTCGGAGTGTTCGGCCTCGCCGCCATCGCGAGCACCGTGGCGGTCACGGTCGCCGCCATCAACGGCGAAGTGGCGCCGGAGCTCTACAGGCGAGCCGTGACGCCTGCTGGGATCGTGGCCGTCGCGATGTCGGCAGTGGTATTGGTCGTCGCTCTTTGGGGTGTGGCGGTGCTCGCGACGGAGCCCACGCTCTTCTGGGCCAATGACGGAGTCCTCGCGACCAGCACCGCGGTGTCGTGGCTGACCGTCCTGGCCGTCATGGCGGCGGGTGCGGGCGTGGCTCTGCGTGGCGCTGCCGTGGCCCGGGCTTCTCGATTCGTGTAGCAGGTCTCGAGGCAAGCCCGGCCAGTTTGCCTACTTACTGGTCGTCGGGCTAATCCCAGCGTAGAGGGGGCAACTCCCGCGCCTTGGGGGCGGGTGGCTCGGGCTCGGCGGCGGGCTCGGGCTCGGGCTCGGGCTCGGGCTCGGGCTCGGCAGCGGGCGGCTCGGGTTCGGGCTCTGGCTCGGGCTCGGCAGCGGGCGGCTCGGGTTCGGGCTCTGGCTCGGGTTCGGGCTCTGGCTCGGGTTCGGGCTCTG
>CAZRUC010000080.1:0-8483 GCA_964603175.1 uncultured Anaerolineaceae bacterium | reverse complement strand
GGGCTTCCTCGTCGAACCAGTGGACCTGGTAGTGCTTGCCCTCGATCTCGAGCGCTTCCACGATCTTCTCGGTCATCAACGGGACCACCCGCTTGTCCTTGCGCCCGTGGATGACAAGCAGCGGCGCCTCGATGCGCTCGGCCCTGTACACCGGTGAGCCACGCCGGTACGCGCCCGAAGCGTCCGGGTCGTCGGGCCGGCCCATCATCCGCTCCAGGTCGATCCGGCCGAGCCTGTCCCCATGGCGGTAGCTCTCGGCGATCTCCGAGTCGCCGTAGAGGTCGATCCCGGCGCGCCACAACGACGGCTCCTCCGTCAGGACGCAGAGTGTCATGTAGCCGCCGTACGAGCCACCGTAATGCGCCAGCCGGCCGTCGCACCACGGCTGAGCCGCAGCCCAGTGAGCGGCATCGATGACGTCGAAGGCATCGGCATGCCCCCACTCGCCGCGGTTGGCCCAGCGGAAGTCGCGGCCGTAGCCCGTCGAGCCGCGGAAGTCCACAGACAGGAAGGCGACCCCCTGCTCCAGCACGAGCTGCCGGAAGGGCAGCCAGTCGCGCAAGGCCTGCGACGTGGGACCGCCGTGGGAATGGACGACGCACGGAACCCGGGCCATTTCGTCAGCGTTCCCGCCCACGGGCAGGTAGAGCGTGCCCTCGATCCGGAGCCCGTCTCGGGCGGCGAAAGCGATCCGCGTCCCAGTCGAGAAATGGGCCGTATCCACGACCATGGGCAGCGAATTGGTGAGCTGGCGCGGTCTGACTCCCGCGGCCGCTTCCTCGGGGACGGGCAGGAGCCACAGGTCTTCGGGCATGCGGTCGCTGCGGCCGATGGCCACGATACCCGACGAATCGGGCAGCCAGCCGACGGCCATCCAGACGCCTTCGAACGGGTTGATGACGGCAGAGCGAAGACCCGCGACAGGGACCGCAACCGCCGTGGGAGCGTCGGCCGGCTCCGCCAGAGCGACCGATGACGCGATCTGGGGCGCGGCAATGCCCACGCCGTGACTACTTCGCCGGCTTCGGCGACTCGGAGCAATCCCGGTAGCCCTGTCGGGCAGCTCGCCGACGAGCAGATCCACCAGGCCCTCGCGGACCTCGACGTGGACGAAGCGGCAACCATCGGGCGATGGCACAGGCGCGTAGCCCCAACTCCCGCCGGGCTCTCCGTGCTCATGCTGACCGGACGTGAGCAGGCTGCGCCCCGATCCGTCCGCGGCGATGCGTACGACCTGGAACCAGCCACTCTGGTCGGAAACCATGAGCAGGCCGCTGCCGTCGGGGAGCCAGCGCGGCGCGGTCTCCCATGCCGATCCGCCCGCAACGAGCCGCTCCCTGCCGGAAGCCACGTCGACGACGTGGATCTGCGAGGTGAGCAGGTCCGGAAGCCGTTGCGAAGTCACGGCGATGCTCTGGCCATTGGGCGACCACGTGAACTCGTCGATATCGACGCCGGGGGCAGTCAGGGGAACCGGCTCCGCAGAACGCGGCTTCGTCGCAGGCCTGCCCCGCCGCGGCACCGGGGCCTCTACCAGCCAGACCTGATCCCAGCCTCTCCGGCGTGAAATGAACGCGATCTGATGGCCGTCTGCGCACCAGCGGGGCGAGCGATTGCCGGCCGGGTGTTGTGTCACCAGGGCCTGGTGCGACCCTTCGACGTCGATCATCCAGATCGCGTCCTCGCGAACGAAGGCGATCCGACGCCCGTCGGGCGACCATTGCGGGTCCGACGCCGGCTTCTCGGTGGCGGTCAGCTGCTCGGGATAGCCGCCGCGGATCGACATGAGGTAGATCTGTCGGGCGCCGGCCACGTCCGCGGTGTAGGCGACGCGCCGGCCGTCGGGAGAGACGCGGAACTCCCGCGGAGATTCTATGGCCGCGGCCTGCTCGATGGTCAGACCGTCGCGGAATGGCCGGCGGTGGCGACCGTTCTCCTGACCCGTCCTGGTCGGGTCGGTCACGACTGGGCCCGGTCGAGCACCACGAAGAAGTCCTCTTTCTCGCCGACGGCGGGAGGCGGCTCGACCCGAACGAACGTCTCGGTCCCGAACATCTGCTCGAGCTGGCCGCGAGTCTCCGGATCGTCCCATCGCCGGCCGCGCATCTGACTGTCGTGACACGCCAGGGCCGCGACCTTGCGATCGAGGACTGGGCAAATGTTCACGATGGTCGTGATCTCGTCGTCCGGGCGCGCCAGTCGATCGAATGCCTCGGCCTGGCGCAGGTCGTCCTCGGTCGGCGGAGTCGTGTCGCCGGAACGCCGGCGCTCTTCGGCCATGGCCGCCTGCATACCCGCGATCCGCGACTTGGGGAGCGCCTGGTGGTAGAGAGCGACGGGACCTCCGGGCTCAGCCGCGGCCTGCCGGAACGCGGCCGTCGCGGTGGCCGAACAAGCCACGTGGTCGGGGTGGCCGTAGACGCCGCCCGGATCGAAGGTGACGATCACGGCGGGTCGAAGCTGCCGGATCACGTCGACGATCCGCTCGACCACTTCTGCGGGATCCGCCACGCTGAGCGAGCCCTCCGGCGCGCCCCAGCCCTCCATCCCGGAGTCGCGGTATCCAAGGAAGATCGGGTCTGCCGCGCCGATCGCTTCGCAGGCGCAGCGCAGCTCCTCCCTACGTGTCTCGGGATCCATCGAGTGGTCCACGCCGACCTCGCCGGGACGCCCGCCCTGGTCGCCGTTAGTGGCACACAACACCCACACCGGATTTCCGGCAGTGGCAGCCAGCGCCATGACGCCGCCGGCGCCGAAGCTCTCGTCGTCGGGATGGGCGAAGATCGCCAGCAGGCCGCGGGGCGCTCCAGACACGATCAGTGGCCGTCGCGAGGGCGAGTCGACGCCTTCGTATCGGCTGCGTCGGCGACACGACCGTCCGCGGAACCCACGATCGATCCTTCGTCGATGCCCAGGCCCTTCTCGAGGTCCAGGCCGAGTTCGACCGTGCGGCGATACGAGGCCCAAACGGCCTCCGAGAGGACCGTTCGCAAGCGCCCGGATTCGAGCTCGTGGATGGCGGCCGCGCTCGTGCCGCCGGGCGAAGTGACCATGTTGCGGAGAACGGCCGGGTGCTGGGCTGTGGCCTTGGCGAACGCCGTGCTGCCTTCGAGCGTCTCGATCACGAGATCGTGCGCAACGTGGCGCGGGAAACCCAGATGGACGGCGGCGTCGATCAGCGCCTCCATGACGAGGAAGACATAGGCGGGCCCGGTTCCGCTGACCGCGGTGGCCATGTCGACGAAACGCTCGTCCTCGACCTGGAGCTCCTCGCCGAGGGCCCGCATCAACACCTTCGCCTGATCGCTCTGCTCCTCGGACACCTCGGGAGTGGCGTACCAGACGGTCATGCCGCGGCCGATCTGGGCGGGCGTGTTCGGCATGGCGCGGACGACGGGGCGATGGTCCAGCAGGGTCTGGAGCACCTTGCAGTTGGCACCCGCGACGATCGACACGACCAGCTGGCCAGGATTGAGGTGGCCGGCCAGCTCGTGTCCGACTTTGGTCAGCGTCTGCGGCTTGAGTGACAGCAGGACGACGTCGGCCCCGCTGGCGGCCTCGACGTTCGAGCCGGTCATTCGAACGCCGTATTGGCGCTCGAGCTCCTGGCGTCGCTCGGGCCTGGGCTCGCTGCCGATGATCTTGCCCGGCTCGACGAGCTTGCCGCGAAGCAGCCCCGCGATGATGGACTCGGCCATCACCCCGGAACCGATAGTGGCTACCGTTCGATTGGAAAGTGGCGACATGTTGGCGAGTATAGGCGCCGTTCGCGGGGTCCGAGCGGTCGTTTCGCTCGTTAAACAGATGAACAACCGGCCGCTGAGGGAGGGAAGCGGTCCCGGTTGTTCATCTGGCCTGAGAGGGAGGAGTGGGAAGGAGCCTGGCGATATTCAAGCTCCGTAGGCTGAAGCAATCCTGAAATATCAGGACGTTGCTAATCGATTCCGAGGGACGGCGCGAGATCGATCGGCGTGGGGCCCCGGGCGGTCGCCCTACCCGACGAGCGGCGTCCAACTCGCGACCGGAGACGTCTCCACGAAACCGTCCGGGTCGAATATCTCGGCGAGCATCCCGACCCCGTCCACGACCCGCGGACCCGGGCGGCTGAAGTACACCGGTTCGACGACGAAAACGTGGCCGCGCCGCACGGCTTCCAGGTCGGTCCAGAACTCCGGTTTCTCGAGACGCTGCCAGGCTCGCTTCGCGGCCGGGAGATGGATGCCCGCGGGCGCGAGGATGAGCATTTCCGGGTCGACGTCGCGGATCGCTTCCCACGTGGTAACCGCAGCCGGCTCGCCTTCGCGGCCCAGCACTTCCCAGCCACCCGCGCGTCGAACCTGCTCGGGAACCCAGCGGCCGCACGACACGGGCGGATCGAAGCCTTCGAGTACGACGACCCGGCATGCCCGGATGCCTTCGTCACGGCGCACGACGAGCTGCTGCTCGAGATCGCTCAGGTCCTCGCGCAGCACCTCGAGCAGGCCCAGCGCCTCGTCTTCGGCTTCAGCCATCGCCCCGATCGTGGTCACGCTGTGGAAGATGCCCTCGATGCTCACCGGATCCAGAGAAACCACTTCCGGCCGCGCGTCGCCGAGATCGTTGAGGGCTTGGCGGAGCTGATCGATGCCGGGTCCGCTCCCGTCCCTGACCAGGACGAGGTCCGGCCGGCACTCGAGGAAAGCTTCCACGTCCAGCTCGAAGGGGCCCATGTCGTCGACCGCAAGAACTGCGGAGGACGCGCCGGACGCAACCCCGCCGGCCGTGGCGAGGGGTCGCGTAATTACCGCCACTCCCTCGGTTTCCGGCGGGTAGTCGCAGCGGTGGGTTATGCCGACGAGCTGATCGCGAAGATCCAGGCCACAGACGATCTCGGTGGCCGATGGGAGCAGTGAAACGATGCGCATTGCGCCAGTCTATCCGCGCCCACTTATCTGCCGGTTATCTGGCGTCCGGAATCGAAAGCGCCCGGCGTATTCGGCCGGGCGCCATATCGAATTGCGAGTGGTCAAGCCGGCTTGGCGGCCTCAACGAGAGCGCGGGCGGCGTCCTTGTCGGTGTACCAGAGGGCGTTGATCTCGGTGTACTTCGTCCACTGGGCCGGCAGGGCGTCCTCGGCGAAGATCGCGTTCACCGGGCATTCGGGCTCGCAGGCACCGCAGTCGATGCATTCGTTGGGATCGATGTAGAGGGTTCGGTCCGTGCCCGTATCGAAGTGGATGCAGTCGACCGGGCAGACGGACACACACGCCTGGTCCATGACGTCAACGCAGGGCTCGGCGATCACGTAGGCCATCGGGTTTCTCCTGGTTTGATGCGGTTTCGTTGGGTCGGATCAGGAGCCCAGTCGGCGCTCCGTCGTCTCACGCTGAGCGTACCACGCAAGCCGGTTTCGGCGAGGGCCGCGCGCCACATCCGGGGCTACATATTGGGTTCGTACTCGGGGTCGAGGTACTTCTCGGGATCTTCCTGGAAATCCAGGAGGCAGCCTCGACTGCAGAAGTAGAAAGTCTCGCCCTCGTACTCGGTCTTGAGGTCGGTGTCCGTATCGACCTGCATCCCGCAAACGGGATCTTCGGCAGCTGCCATCGCTTTCTCCTTGGCGCCCACAGTGATCGGCGCCCCAGCGGAGTTTATGCCCCCACGCCTCAAGGTTCCGGCCGCCGAGCCGAATGCCCGCTCAGCGGGTAGGCCGCCATGCCCGGAAGGGCCGACACTACCCTAATGAGCGGCGTAGGATGCTCCCCATGAACCCCCAGCTGGTCGAAAACGCTCGAAAGTCGCTCCAGGCCGAGAGTGTGCGGATTCGAATCGGGCTGTCCGAAGAGGTCGAGCACCCGCGGGTCGGACACGGCGCGCAGACGGCTGCCGCGACGGAAGTCTCGGAGAGCCAGCGGGGCGAACAGCTGCGCCACCGCGAGGAACAGCACCTGGGCCTGATAGAAACCGCGCTGCGTCGAATCGATGCGGGCGGGTTCGGAGTGTGCTTGACCTGCGGCAAGCTCATCGACCCGGAGCGGCTGGAAGCCCTGCCATGGGCCCAGGACTGCCTCGACTGCCACGCCAAGAAGCGCCGCTGACCAACTCGACCAAGCCATCGAGCGGTCCGACCTACCCTTAGCGGGGGGAGCTGCGGTACACCGTTGCATAGGGTGCCGTTTCGAGAGTGCGCTTTGCGACGGCCCTCTTCTCGCGACTCCGCCTCTCTAGGCTCTCATGCGACAAGCAGACTCCCTTCCGTGGAGAGTCTGGCGCGAAGTCGCGGGGTGGACAGATGTCGCTTTCCGGTCGAGTCGTCGGGACCATTGTGCTGATTTCGTGCACGTTGCTGGCGACGGCGGCGCCGGCCGCTGCCGCCGCTAGCGTTAGCGGCATTGACTTCACGGTGTCCGCCCTGCCCAAAGCCACGTACTCGATCTCCGGGACGGTCCGGGCCGCCGCGACTTCGGCGGGCGTGGCAGGCGTGTCCGTCGTCGCGCAAAGCACAACCGGGCCATCGGCTGTGGGCTACCTGGCTGAGGCCAGCACCAATGCAAGCGGCACTTACACCCTGAGCCACCTGCTGCCCGGGACATATACCCTGCAGTTCCTGCCGCCGAGGGAAGCCAACCTCCAGAGCGGCTATCGAACCGCTGCGGGGCCCTCCCACTTCAGCCCGTCCACGCCGTCGCCCGTCACGATCCACTCCGCGTCGTTGAGCGGCTTGAGCGTCCGACTGCCGACCGGCTACAAGATCTCGGGCAAGGTGACCCGCTCCGACGGAACGACCCCCATCGCGTCCGTCGATGTGCGCGTCACAAGCCCGGCCGACCGCAAGATCGTCCTCGATGAGGATTCGACCGACTCGCGGGGCAACTACACCCTCATGGGCCTCACACCCGGAACCTACCTGGTCAACTTCCTCAACGATCCGGCGTTGGACAGCCAGACCGGCTGCTGGTATTCCGGCGCGGCCTCTCGGTTCTCGGCCAGCTGTGCTTCCTCGACAGCGGTCTCGATCACGTCGGCCAACGTGACCGGCATCAGCCCCCGGATCTCCGACAGTCTCAGCGTCACGGGCTACGTCATGACCCGGGCTACCACACGGGCTCCGATCGTCGGCGCAGTGGTCGCCCCAACCGTTCCCCAATGCGCCAATTGCGGGTCCGCGGGCAAGACGGACGCCTCGGGCCAGTACACGATCGTCGGCTTGAACCCGGGATCGTATACGTTTGCGGTCACCGATCCGGGCAAGCACCCCGACGGCTACTACTCCACCAGTGGTCCATATCACTGGACGACGTCGAGCACTGCCTCGGCGACCATTTCAGCGGCGACCACGACGTTGGCGACGATCAAGCCGGTCGTGGGCCAGTTCATCAGAGGCACCATCACCGACACCTCCGGCTCGCCGATCCCCTCTGTCCTGGTGACGGCTGTGAACGGCGCGGGCATGACGGCTTCCTACGCCGCCGACACCGACGCCTCAGGCAACTACTCCCTCGGCCCGCTGGTGGCCGGGACCTACAAAATCCACGTTGATGCGTCCTTCCTCTCCGCCCCGACCTTCCAGTCCGGCTGGTACCGGAACAGCTCTCCCAACAACTTCACGGTCACCTCGTCACGGGCACTGGCTATCCAACTGACCGGCGACCTGAGCGGGATCGATATGCGCCTGCCTCTGGGCGCCTCGATCTCCGGAACCGTGAGGTTGAGCGGGGGTGGGGCGTGCGCTTCTTGCTTCGTGGAAGCCCTCGACCTCAACGGCGCACAGGTGGCGTTTACCGACACGTCGTCCTCGGGGGCCTACAGCCTGCAGGGGCTCGCTCCCGGCAGGTACTACGTTCTTGTGAATGCGGGCAGCACGACGGTTATCGACGCCACCCACATCCGACTTCTCACGAACGGCTTCTACAAGTCCGGGTCCGCCCCCAACTTCAGTGCCACGCAACTGGGAGCGACGGCCGTAACCGTTTCTCCCTAGCCGCCGGACAAACAGAACCCAGGTCCTCCGGACCGGGCTTCACGCTTGCGACTGTATTGCTGAGTTGCCCCGTCACCCAAGGATCGTGGTCGCGATGAGGCCCATCACCGCCATACCCATCACGATCGCGGTCACCCACCCGACGATATTCAGAAGACGGCCGTTGGTTCTCTCGCCCAGCACCTTGCGATCGTTTGAGACGAGCATGATGAGGACGATGAGCGGCGCGGCCACGACGCCGTTGAGCACCGCGCTGATGACGAGGGCGGTGATTGGATTGATCCCCAGGAAGTTGATCGCCATACCGACGAGCGTCGCGGCAACGATGACGAGGTAGAACTGGGGCGCTCGAGTTGGCTTGCTGTCGAGTCCGGATCGCCAACCAAAGGCTTCGGTGACGCCGTAGGCCGCCGATCCCGTCAGCACGGGCACGGCAAGCACTCCAGCTCCGATGAGTCCGACGGCGAGCAAGAGGGCAGAGGCGTCGCCGGCCAGGGGACGCAGAGCCTGAGCGGCGTCGGTT
>CAZRUC010000079.1:0-8575 GCA_964603175.1 uncultured Anaerolineaceae bacterium | reverse complement strand
TCGCCACGGCTCGAGGACTCGATCACCATCGGCACGAGCATCTGATCGTCTCCTCTGTCTTGTGGCTTTACGCGCCCGCAGGGGCGGTCGTGGACGGCGCAAGGGTTCCGGGGTCGGTGACACCAACCGAGGCGGCAGCTTGTCCCGACTCAGTTCCGACCGGCGAATCCCCTTCGGCATCCTCGAGGTGCTTCAATCGCGGCGCGTCAGGGTGGGCCTCGAGCCACTCATCCACGAGTTGCTCAACGGTCCTGGAGCGCCGGATCGTGCTCCGGATGTAGTTTTGCCCGCGTTCCGATTCGAAGTACCGGACCATGCTCTGGTCTTTCGCGTAGCGCAACCGGGCCTTCTCGATTTCGGCCTCGACCGTGGCATCGGGCACTTCGACGCCCTTGGCTTTGGCGATCTCCGACAGCACCAGTAGCGTCTTGACCCGCTTCTCGGCTTGCGGTCGGAACTCGCCGTGGAGCTCTTCCGAGGTCTTGCCGACGACCTTGAGGTAGGCCGCTTCGTCGATCCCCTGGCGAGCGAGCGCCGAGCGCAACTCGTCGTGCATGACCTCGACCTCCTGGTCGATCAGCACGTCCGGCGGCTCCACGGTCGCGTTGGCGGTGGCGTATTCGATGATCTTGTCGGCGAACTCGTGGCGGGCATGGTCGAGGGCGTTCTCTTCGAGCCGCTTGCGCAACTCTGCCTCGAGCTCCTCCAGGTCCGCGAACTTGCCGACGGATCGGGCGAACTCGTCGTCCGCTACCGGCAGGATCTTCTCCCGCAAATCTTTTACTTCGACGACGAAATGGGCCGTCTGGCCGCGCAGCGACTCTTCCTGGTAGTCGTCGGGGAAGACGATGTCGAACTCGCGCGTCTCGCCCTTCTCGGCGCCGACGAGGTGGTCTTCGAAGCCCGGGATGAGCCGATCGTCACCCAGGACAAGCGGCATCCTCTCCGACGTCCCGCCGTCGAAAGGCACTCCGTCGCGCGTCCCGACAAAGCCGATGACCGCATAGTCGCCCTTCTGCGCGCCGCGATCTGAGACCGGCTCGAGGTGGCCTTCGGCGTCGCGCAACTCGTCGAGAACCTTCTCGACCATAGTCGCGTCGACGGGATTGACTTCGGGCTTGAACTTGAAGTCTTCGTAGTCGCCGAGGCCGACTTCCGGTCGAACCTGCACGACTGCCTTGAAGATAAGGGCCTTGCCTTCCTCGGCCTGCGTGACTTCCACTTCCGGCGAGGTGAGGGGCGCCAGGTCCGACTCGAGCATCGCTTCGCGGAATGCTTCATCGACGAGTTGCTCGACGGCCTCGTCGAGAATCGCGGTCGGTCCGAGGAAGCGCTCGAGAACCGCTCGCGGCGCCTTGCCGGGCCGGAACCCGGACACGTGCGCTTGACGGGAGAGTCGGCGGACGGCCGCTTCGATGGAGCGCGAGAGTCGCTCGGGCGGCAGCTCGAATTCGATTTGAAGACGGGACTTGGGGAGGTTGGTGGTGGTGGTCTGCATCGCCGGCCGATTATACGGGCCGGGCGGGTCGAGAGGGCGGAGCCGCAGCGCAGTTCCGTGTGGATCGTCGATCGACGTCGAGGGAGCGATTCCGGTAGCCGCGCGATGGGTTACCCTCTGGAACCGCGGGCGTCGGTGGAGGGTGGGATCGTGAAGAGGCAGTGGTGAGGAGCTCGATTCTGGCGACCCGGGGCTCGGTTCGTAGAGCGGCGACATCCGAACGAGCCGTCCAAGCGTTTGGGGTTGTGGCGGTACTGGCGGTCGCGGCCGGACTCAGGATCGCGTTCCTTGGAAACGCGCAGCTCTTTCGCGACGAAGCCACGTCCTGGTACCTGGCCAGCCATTCAATCGGCGACATGCTCCGCCTTGGCGCGCAAGAGCCCTATCCACCCCTCTACATGGTCCTGCTGAAAGGCTGGATGGCGTTGTTCGGAAGCGCCGAAGACGCCCTCCGAATGCTGTCGGTCGTTGCCGGTCTGGGAGTGGTAGTCGTGACGTGGCGGTGGGTTCGCGATGCTCTCGGCACGACCGAAGCGTGGCTCGCCGGTCTGCTGGTGGCGGTCTCACCACTGCTGGTTGTGAACTCCCGCAACGCCCGGATGTACAGCCTGGAGACGCTGTTCGCCACGACCGCCTGGTGGCTGATCTGGTTGCTGATCGCGAGAGGCGGTGAATGGACGGGGCGCCGCCGGGCCGTTGTCGCCGCCGGCATCGTCGCGTCTGTTGCGGGAGAGGTCTGGTCGTTATCGCTCGGCATCCCGAGTGCCGGGCTGCAGTTCCTGTTCGTGGTCGTGGCAGCGGTCTGGCTGCGCAGCCGCGTATCGGTCGTCGCCGCCGGTTGTGTGGCGGTCGGGGTACTGGCGTTGCTTCCCTGGCTCCCAAATCTGATAGCGACCGCTACGAACGGCAGGCCTTTCTGGACCCCTCAACCGACAATCGGGGCGCTCCCAACGACCTTCCGGACCTGGTTCGTTGGTCAAGGTGGCGACTCCTGGGCATGGACGCTGGCCTTCGCCGCCGTCGGACTGGTTGGGCTGGCCGCCTTGCTCCATGTCACGCGCCGCCGTCGCTCGGAGGTGGGAGTTGCGGCAGCCGCGGCGGCGACGCGATGTCGAGGCAGGCTGCTTGCCGTCGCGCTCATCCTGGACTTCGGCTTGATCCCTGCCGTTTGGGTCTATTCCCAGGTCCATTCCATCTACGACGGGCGGTACCTCGCCAACGCGTTCCCGCCGTTCGCGATTGCGGTTGCGGTCGGCGCCGTCGCCATAGGCCGCGGCCTTCGAGGGCGATTGCCGAGCCTTCGCGTGGTGCCACTGGTTCTCGTCGCGGTTCTCGTGGCGCTGCCGGTAATCGTATCGGCCTTCACATCCGCCCAGGTCGTGGCTGACGCTCGTGACGATACCGGCATGGACCCGGGCAGGCAGGTGGCGCAAGAACTGGCGACCGTGGTCCAGCCGGGTGACGTGGTCATCGCCGTCAATGCCGAGAGCTTCTTCCCGCTCTCCTACTACCTCTACCAAACCGGCGAGGCGCAAAGGCTGGGCATCAAGCTATTCGACTGGCATCCACCCAACTCAGCCTTTTTTACCGGATGGATGGACATCGAGCCCGGTCAGCGGGTCGAGCCCGCGACAGTGGCCAAGCTGGGCTGGAGCGCCGCCATCGGCCTGGCTCCCGGAAGGTCGATCTGGATCGTCACGCTCGTCAACTCCGACCAGCAGCGCATCTATTTCTCCCCCCTCGAGCAGGGACAGCTGCTTCAGGTCGACCGGATCCTGGTCGCCGGGAATCAGCGCATCGGTCAGATCCGCCAGGCCGTCCTGCCGGGACCTTAGGCCCGCCGGAGCTGCGAATCTTTGGTGGGCGAGGTGGGGGTCGAACCCACACGCCGCTTACGCGGCACCAGCTCCTAAGGCTGGCGCGTATGCCATTCCGCCACTCGCCCGTGGCCCAGAGTCTAGCGAGGCCTCAGCGCCGTCGCTCCCACCGGGCGCGATCCGCGGCCTTCTTCCGATCGCCGAGGGGCTGCGGTTCGGCCGCGACGCTCTCGTCCTTGCGGGCTGCCCTGCGAGCGTGGATCCGATCCGTGGCTGCGGCGAAGGTCCCTCCGTCAGGGCGGAACAGCTCTTTGGCGAGCCGCTTGCCGGCCTCGGCCGTAACCGGGCGCAGGACGTTGCCGCCGAGTTCGGAGAGCGTGCCCTTGAGGTTGCGGGCCTCACGCTCCGGGCGGCTCTTCTCGAGGTAATAGGCGAATTCGCGCTCAAGGAGCCCGCGGACCATGTCGCCGTCGTCGCCGAGGCCTCGTAGAGCCTTGTCGATTTGCTTGGGGAGCATCGACTTTGGCAGGTCTGCCTTGGGGCCCAGCACGGCGCGTCTCATGAGTCGATACGTGCGCTTGGGACCTCCGAGAGCGAGGAAGGCCGTGCCGGCGGCGAGCGCCGCGGTCTTCCCCGGGGAGCGCCGAATCTTGGCCTGGATGTCCACGGCCGACCGACCGGCAGCCTCGAGCCTGACGACTTCGTCGAGCAGAAGCTGGCGGCTGGCTACGGCTTCCGCGCGAGCGGCAGCTGTTTGCGCACCCACTCGATAGTCTCCTTGGTGGTCTCGATTGTCTGTTCTGGGATAAAGCGCGCCTTGAGCTCCTTGAAGTCGATGTGGGAGAGCACCAGCACCGCCGCCAACGCAGGCCAAACGGCCAGGAAGATTGCCAGCCCAATGGCGATCGCGATGTTCCAGCTGATCGGCACGCCGGTGATCGCGCCCAGGAATGCGCCGACCGCGGCGGCCACGATGGCTACCGCGATTGCGCCTGCGACGCGGCGAACGATGCCATGCCCGAAGAGCAGGGCTATCACGAAGCCGACGACACCGAATGCCTCCGCAAGCACGATGACGGCAGTGGCGATCGGCCTGTCGACCACAGCCATCGGATGCCCGTCCGGCGGCCAGGTCAGCCCGCTGAAGAAGTGGTCGGCGACCCAGCCCCAGCCCTGGTTCGTGAGATTGAGTCCCAGGAGCACGCCGACCGCGGCGCCGGCGATCAAGCCGACGAACATCGACAATCCAACGCGCCCGGCGGCGGCGGGAAAGATGAGCAGAACCAGCGTGACGGCGACGGCGATGAGGAACTCGGTCCCATGCAGGGCGCCCCAGCCGATCGAGCCGAAGATCCACTGGTCGAGCCACAGGATCGTGCCGATGCCTGCGAGCATGCCCGCGAGGAACAGCAGACCCAGGGCGATGCCGCCCAAGATTGCCGCGCGCTTGACCTCGCCGGCAATCTCCCCAATCTCGGCTTTCGCGAGCCGGACGTGGGAGCCGATCAGGCCGAGTACAGCGCTCCTGGTACGCCCGAATTGCTCGCCCAGCCCGGGAGGCGAGTCCGTGGCGTGTTTCTCGTCGGGATCCTGGCCACCGCGGGCCGGATCGGTCGAGGAGGGCCGGTTAGTCAAGGGGCCTCCTTCGGGTAGTTCGAGACAGCATCGCGATGATAGCAGTGGCGGGGAGCGGAGCGGAGGTCGCATCGTCCCATGCGCCCGGCCGAGCCGCCGGACGCCGGACGCAAGACCGACTACGCTCCCCGCATGGACGACGGTGCAGGTTCTCGGGGCCCGATCACGCATGCCGGGCCGCTGGACAAAGCGGTCGTGCTGGCGATCGGCAGCGAGTTGACCGTCGGCGAGACACGCGACACCAACAGCGGCGATCTGGCTCGGACTCTCGCGGCGGAGGGCGTGGAGGTCTTGTGGATCTCGGCGCTGCCGGATCGACGCGGCACCGTCGAAGACGCGCTTCGGGCCGCCCTCGCGGCCGCTTCCCTGGTCGTCACCACGGGCGGCTTGGGTCCCACGCCCGACGACCTGACACGCGAGGCGATCTGCGCCGTGTGCGGAGAGCAGCCCACCGTCGACCCAGATCTGGAGAAGTGGCTTCACCACATGTTCGAGCGGCGCGGCATCCCGCTGTCGCGGTCCAATCTCAAGCAGGCGTGGGTGATCCCCTCGAGCACCGTCATTCCCAACGATCGTGGCACGGCCCCGGGCTGGTGGGTCGATACGCCGGATGGCAGGGTGATCGTGGCTTTGCCGGGGCCGCCTCGCGAGATGCTGCCGATGTGGGAAGGCTGGGTCCTGCCTCGACTGCGGTCGGTTGGGTTGGGGCTGGAGCACGCCTCGCGTACCTACCGTCTCACGGGGATCGGCGAATCGTCTGTGGCCGACGCCCTCGGCGAACCGCTCCTGAGAGCCGCCAATCCGATCGTGGCGACATACGCTCGTGCCGACGCCGTCGATGTGCGCATTTCAGCACGCGCCGAAGGCGACCGGTCCGCGCTCGAGCTCGTTGACCTGGCGGCGGAGGCCGTGCTCGCAGCCGTCGGAAGATACGTCTGGGGTCGCGCGGACGATACGTGGGCAGCCGTTCTGGGACGCGAGCTGAGCCTCCGGCGATGGAACGTGGCCGTCGTTGAGGCCGGCACCGGTGGTTCGACGATCCGGCTCCTCGGCGACGCCCCGTGGCTCCATGCCGCCTCGGTCCTCGATGCCGGCACGCCGGGTCTCGATGCGGGGGTCGCGGAGCTTGCGGAGCAGGTGCGCCACGATACCGGGGCTGTGGTGGGCCTCGCGGTTGCCGCTCACGAAGCCGGCGAAGACACGCAGGTCGAGTTCGCCGCCGCGGGCCCGTGGGGCACGTCGCGCGGACGCCAGACCGCATTCCTCGGCGGCGAGGAAGGCCGTCGTCGGGCCGGACTGGCAGCCGCAGCCTTCCTGCTGCACGCCCTCAAGAAAGAACCCGTTGCGGAGCACGCTCCGCTGCGCGCGCCGGGTGATCTGACGGACAATAGGACGATCAGCGATACGGCAGGTCCGGCCAACGGGAGCAAGGCATGATCACCAGCGAGAGCGTCACCGCAGCCGACCTTGTGAGTCTGCCCCTGTTCGCCGGCCTACGCGAGACCGATCTGGCGGCACTCGCCTCCGGATCTGCGCGGCGGCACCTGGCGGACGGCGAGACACTCGTGGAAGCAGGCTCGCGGATCTCGGAGGTTCACTGGCTGGAGCGAGGCAAGCTCGCCCTTCGCGCGCGTCACGAGAACCGCTGGGTCCTGGTCTCGACGCTCCACGCCGGCGACCTGCTCGGCTGGTCCGCGTTGCGCGAGGAACCCACGGCACTCTCCAGCGCGCGGGCGATCGGACCGGCAGTGCTGATCTCGATGCCGGCCTCGGGGTTGCTAAAGCTGCTTGCGGGCGGCTCGGCCCACTCCGAGATGCTGTTGCGCAGGCTCTTCGGCATCGCGACTCAACACCTCGACGAGAGCCGCGCCCAGCTTCTGCAGTTGGGCCGCGAGGGAGTCATCTCGGCAGGCTGACGCCCGCCGGTGCTGCGCCTTCGAGGTTTCTGTCAGCGTCGCGATGCCTGGGTCAGCGCCGCCAAATCGGGAACGACGAGAGTGTCGCCGTCCATGCGCAGCAGTCCCGCGTCCATGAAGTCACCCAGGAGCTTGTTCACGCTCTGGCGTGTGGAGCCGATCATGGCCGCCAGGTCGCCTTGGGTGAGCGGCGACGGGAGTCGCGTCGATCCGTCGGCGTCACGCTCACCGCTTTCTTCGGCAAGCCGCAGCAGACGAGCCGCCAGCCGACCGGTGAGATCCAGGAAGTGCAGCTCGGCGACGTAAGTCGTGAGGCGCCGGATCTCGGCCGCCAGAGCCACCAGCAGCGCATCCCGAATGGCAGGCTCGCCGGCCACGAGGGACCGGAGCTGCTCGCGCGGCAGCGTCAGCATCTCCGTCGCTTCTAGGGCTATGGCGCTGGCGGAACGCGGCGCGCCGTCGATGAGGGCCAGCTCACCCAGAAAGTCGCCGCGCCGCAAAGTCGCCAGGATCGCCTCCTCCCCGTCCTCCGAAGGAACGACGACCTTCACCACGCCCGAGGCCACGATGAAGAGAGCGTCGCCTGGATCGCCCTGGTGAAAGACGACCTCGCCGCGCTTGAAACGGCGAGTTCGGAGGTTTCGCGCGAGGGCCTGCAAGGAACCCTGGCCGAGTCCGCTGAATAGCCGGCAGCGACCAAGCGCCTCGACTGCGAACTCGGCTTGATACATGACCACATCGTACAGTGTCACGCGACGCGGGCGACCAACTAGTTGCGCCGCAAGGACGCAACACCGCCGGCGAGCCGCGCATACGATGGCGCGATGAGAAGTCGGAAGACGGCACTGCAGATCGCTGCCTCCGCGGTCGTCCTTGTAGTGGCTCTGGTCGTCGGCGGCGCCATGATCTTGGGGCCGCTAGCAGGTGGGGGGCCGTCGGCGTCGCCCTCCCCTTCCCGATCTGCGACTGCCGGGGCCTCGCTGGTTGCTTCGGCGAGTCGAACGCCCGGAACGACTGCGGCCGCGACTGCCACGGTCGGACCGACACTCTCTCCGACGCCATCCCCCACGGAGTCCGCAGCGCCGTCCGTTTCAGAGTCGCCGGTCCTGCCGTCGCTGTTGGGGGCGATCGGCGACTCCTACAGCCAGGGCTACAACGTCTCGCCTCAACACCGTTACGACAACCCGGCCTTCTCCTGGGTGGTCGGCAGCTCCAGGGGGGACGGCGTCTACAGCGTCCGGGAAAGGCTCGCAGCTCTCGGTGCGCGCTTCGCTGTCGTCGATGCGGCCACTTCGGGCAAGAAGATGAACGACGCTCCACGCCAGGCTGCGACTGTCGTGGCGGCCGCTCGCAAGCTGGGAGCCGGCCAAACGGCTTACGTAACCTTCGAGCTCGGGACGAACGACCTGTGCGACGACGCTAAGACCGACCCTGCCGATTTCGAGGCTCAGCTGGTCGCTGCCATCTCGATCCTTCGTGGCGGTCTACCGCCCGGCAGCCGGATCCTGATGCTGCCGATCCCCGACTTCGATCACTTCCGCTCAATCACGCAGGCCGACTCCCGGGCCCTGGCGGCTCTCTCGCTTGACGTCAACTCGCGCGACTGCGCTCCCTTCCTGGGTTCGAACGGCCCGCGCACCGTCGAAGAGGCCATGGCAGCGATGGCCGCATACGACTCCATTCTGCAGAAAGCGTGCGACGGCATCGAG
>CAZRUC010000078.1:2152-8624 GCA_964603175.1 uncultured Anaerolineaceae bacterium | reverse complement strand
TCGTGCCGGCCTTGGGACTGCCGGATTGGGTCCATCAGCTCGCGCTGACCGCCCATCTGGGCCAACCGATGGTCGGTATCTGGGATCCGGCGGGTATCGTCGCCTGCCTCGGCCTGGCCGCCTGCGGCCTGGCTCTGAGTGGTTGGGGCATGCGGCGTCGAGACGTCACCCGCTGACACACCGCTGCCCGAGAGCCGGAGTTCTGCGAAGATCGACTCATGAAGGTGGCGACTTCGGTGCAGGCGCGACGAGCCCTGGTTTTGTTCGGACTCATGTCCGTGATCTGGGGAATCCCCTATCTGTTGATTCGGGTGGCGGTCGCGGAGATCTCGCCGGGAACGCTGGTCTTCGCTCGGACTGGTATCGCGACCTTGATACTTCTGCCGATCGCTCTCCTTCGCACGGACTTTCGGGCGGTCCTCGCGCGCTGGCGCTGGGTGGTCGCGTTCGCCGTGGTCGAGATCGGAATCCCGTGGGTGCTTCTGGGTTCTGCCGAACAGCACGTCACCAGCTCTCTAGCCGGTCTGCTCGTGGCCGGAGTGCCGCTGGTCGGCACCGTCATCGCCGTCGGTTCGGGGAGTCGGGATCGGGTTGGCTCTACCGGCGTTGTCGGTCTGCTGGTCGGCCTGGCCGGTGTCGCGGCGATCATCGGCGTCAATCTTGGTTCGTCGGACACAACGGCGCTGCTCGAAATCGGAGTCGTGGTCGTGGGCTACGCCCTGGGGCCCGCCATCCTGGCTCGACGGCTGGCCGGACTGTCGAGTGTGGGCGTGATGGCGTTTTCGTTGTCTCTGTGCGCCCTCGTCTACGCCCCGGTGGCGATGCTCCAGCGGCCGACCGCCGTCCCTTCTCCGGGGGCCCTCGCGGCGGTCGCGATCCTGGGAGTGGTGTGCACCGCGCTCGCGTTCGTGCTCTTCTCAGCGCTCATCGACGAAATCGGCCCGGTTCGGGCGACAGTGATCACCTATGTCAACCCGGCGGTGGCCGCGCTGCTCGGTGTCGTAATCCTGAGCGAGTCGTTCACGGTGGGGATGGCCATCGGGCTCGTCCTCGTGATCGCCGGATCGGCCCTGGCGACTCGCCCGGCTCGGCCCCGAACCGCAGACGTCGTGCCGACGCTATCTGCCGAACAGGCCGCCGAATAGCGAGCTGAAGAGAGAGTCGAAGAGCCCGCGCGAGGTTGGGTTCTCGTGGACCCGCAGGCTGGTCGGATCGCCGGATGTGTCGGAGGCCGCCGCAGGCCCGTTCGGCGGGCTCGACGGGCCGAGGCTCTTGGCCGCTGCCGTCGCCGCGGGCTGCGGGGTCGCCGGGGTCGGGCTGGGAACGATGGTCGGGGCGTCGGTCGCGCTCGGTGTCGCCGTGGGTGCGGGCGTCGCGGTCGGGATGGCTGCCACCGTCGGTTTCGCGGTCGCCTTTGCGATCGCCGGCGCGACCGGCTTCGCCGTCGCCTTGGGAGTCGGAGCCGCAGTTGCGACCCCGGTCGGCGGCGGCGCCGTCACGCCGCATGGTGTCGAGAAGAGGACCGCATACAGCTTGCGACCGTCGGCAGCTTTGTAGGCACCGACACCCATGTGCGTCCAGGCGCCGAGGATATTGGCCCGATGCCCCGGCGAATTCATGAATGCAATCTCGATGTTGGCAGTGACAGTCTCGTCCGGGTACGTGCTGGAGCCGATGTTCTCGCCGGCAGACTTGAAGCAGTAGCCGTCGCTCTGCATGAAGGTAAAGACCTGGGTGTTGGCGGGCGGGATCTGGTGGCTGAAGTAGTTGTTGTCGCCCATGTCCTTGGCTCGCCACTCGGCCTCTTTGGTGAGGTAGGTGTCGGCCACCAAGACGCTCAGGCCGGCGCGGGCACGGTCCTGGTTGGTCAGCGAGAAGAGGAGCTGCTCGTCGGCGTGGCCGAAGGCTGAAGCGTCCCAGGCGAAAGCCGTCCCGGCGGTCGCGGCGAAGGTCGTAGCCACGAGCGCGAAGGAGACCGCGGCGACTCGAAGTCGGCGGACCCAGGGGTGCGGCGCGCGGGTGGGCAGAGTCGTGGGGCCTGTCACCCGTCAACGCTAGGTCGGCAAGGCGCTCTCGGGACTAGTCCTCAGGTCCTCCCCGCCGGGTCAGGTGGTACCACGCCACTCCCTGAGATCGCGGGCGCGCGCAGCGATTACGCCCAGGGACGAAGCGGCGTAAGGAAGTCGACGATCAGAGCGTTGAGGCGATCCGGTGCCTCCATGCCGATCATGTGGGCCACGTCGGGCCACACGACGGCACGCGCGTTCGGGGCAGCTTCTTCCAGGCGTCGCGCGGTCGCGGCGACATCCGATAGGTCGAGCGCCCCGGCGACCGCCATAACCGGACACCGCAGATCGGCGAGCCTGCCGTTGGAGGGCGGGTCAAGAGAGATCGGTCGTCCCTGAACGCGCTCGGCCCGATGAAGGGGGCGGTTCATGGTACGAACGGATTCTCGGATTGCGTCGTCCACTCTGCCTCGGGGTTGGCCCGGACCGTCGACCCAGAGTCGCACTTCCAGATCGATCATCTGCTCACGATCCGGCTCGCCGGCCTTTGCCAGACGCATCCATTCCCGGTAGATGACTCGCTCTTCGGCGGTCGGTTCGCTCTCGAAGCCGCTGAGGCCTGCGCCTACGCCGACCACTGCAACCACTCGCTCGGGAAATTCGACAGCCGTATCCAGGGCAATCTCACCGCCGCGGCTGTTGCCTACCAGAGCCGCACGGTCGATACCGAAATCGTCCAGAACAGCGATCAAGTCCGCGCGAGCGCTGAATTCGACGTCGTCGGTCGGCGAAGCGCCGAAAGAACGGAGGTCGTACCGCACGACTCGGAAACCCGAGTCCACCAGCCCGGGAACCATCGCGTCCCAGGCCTTGTGGTGCGCGATGGCAGCGTGAAGCAGCACGATCGGCGGCCCGTCACCTTCGCTGATGGCAAAGAGCCGACCGCCCGGAACCGGTATGAATCGTTCCATGGACAGAGTATCCATTGGACATGACCACCAGGCAATACCGCGCAGGATCCACAGGCTTCCGTGCCTAAGCTAGGGGGAGGACCCGCCCGCGATAGCCGGCCGCTTGAGGATCAAGAGATGCCGAAGATCACCCCGAACCTTTGGTTCGATGGCAATGCCGAAGAGGCCGCGAACTTCTACGTCTCGCTGCTGCCCGACAGCCGGGTAGAGACGGTATCGCGCTCGCCCGCCGACAACCCAAGTACGCCTGCGGGAGCGGTCTTGCTGGTTGACTTCACACTCGCCGGCCAGCGCTTCACGGGCCTAAACGGCGGTCCCCAATTCCCGTTTTCTGAGGCGGTCTCGTTCGTCATCGATTGCGAGGATCAGGCCGAGGTCGATCGCCTCTGGGATGCATTGACCGAAGGCGGCGGCTCGTCCGGGCAATGCGGCTGGCTGAAGGATCGCTACGGCCTGTCGTGGCAAGTCATCCCGCGGCAGCTCGGAGAGATGCTCGGCGACCCCGACCAGGCGCGGGCCGGGCGTGCCATGGAAGCGATGCTGCGGATGACCAAGATCGACATCGCCGAAATGCGCAGGGCCTTCGAGGGCGAGCCGGTCCGCTGATCTCGTCGGGGTAGGTCGGTCCGGAGCCCCTACTCGAACCGGGCGCGCCTTCCGGGTGGTCTGAGCCGGTCGGCGGAACAGCTCGGTCAAATGGCGTCGTCGGCTGGGACAAGGCTATCGGCATGACGCTGTTGCTCGCACACTTCGCCCGCCAAAGGACGCTCTGGGCGTTCAAGCGCGCGGCCGCGACGCTCCCTTGCAATTCAGACTCACCGCAGATCTGATGCCGCGCACTCCTCCGGGTCGCGCGCTGCCCGGATCGAGGCGCCGGCATGGAGGAGTCTCATGATCGTTTCGCCTCACCGACTCGCTCGAGCTGCCGCGATCGGGCTCGCAGCCGCCATGGCCGTGACACTGCTCGGCGCCCCCGTAGCCACGGCCGCATCGCCGGGGCTGTACGTTTCGGCGCATCACGGCAGCGACGCCAACCCGTGTTCCAGCAGCCAGCCGTGCCTGACAATCGGCCACGCGGTCTCTGTCGCCGCGGCCGGCGCCACGATCCACGTGGCGGACGGTACATATGCCGAGCAGGTCTCGATCACCAAGATGCTGACCCTCATCGGCAATGACGCGACCATCGACGCCACCGGCCAGAACGGCGGAATCCAGCCGCTGGCGGGCTTGGGCGTCGTGGGTTACGGGCTGCTGGTCTTCGGCCCGGATGCCAGTGGAACGGTCGTCAAGGGTTTCACTGTTGAGCACGCAACCGGCGAGGGCATCCTCGTGGCCGGGACGTCGAAGGTGCGCATCGAGGGCAACACCATCCGCCTCGACGACGCAGGCTTCAACACGACCCTGACTCTCGAATGCCAGGCCCAGGGCAACATTCCGGGTGACTGCGGCGAGGGCCTCCACCTCTTGAGCGTGACCTGGTCGCACGTCGTGAACAACGTGGTCGAGAACAACATCGGTGGCATCCTCGTCACCGATGAGGTCGGGCCGAGCGCCCACAATGTGATCTCCGGCAACCTCTCGAAGAACAACCTGCAGGACTGCGGGATCACGCTGCCGTCCCACAACGCGCTGGCGATGACCGATCCCACGATGGGCGGCGTGTACGACAACCTGGTCATCAACAACGTCTCGGAGGGCAATGGCGGCGCCGGCGTCGGCATGTTCGCCCCGTTCCCCGGGACGGCTTCCTATGACAACCGCGTCATCCACAACGTGCTTCGCAACAACGGCGAGGCCGGAGTGGGGATCCACGCCCACGCGCCGGGCCAAAACGTTTCGGGCAACGCGATCGTGAACAACACGATCTCCGGCAACGGTATCGACCCCGATTCCGGCAGCGGTCATCCCACGGGAATCGCGCTCTTCAGCGCCGTCGTCCCGGTGACGGTTGCGGTAACCGACAACCACATCTCCAACGAGTACTGGGGCATCTTCATGGCCGGCCCGCTCACAGTTCACGGGCTGTCCAGCAACCACTACGCGGGTTCGGCGACCAAGCACACCAACTGACCGCGTACTTGGAAGTGAGGAGCCGGCGGCCGACGAGGCCGCCGGCTCCTGCGTCCGGGAGGTGCGCCTGCCGGTTCATCGGCTGTTCGTCGAGATCGCTCGCCTCCGGTTAGTGGGACTGTTCCGGCAGGATGGAGTCGAGACGGACGATCTGACAGGACCGATCGAGGGGCACGTAAGGCTGCGCCGGCCCTACTTCCGGATCGCTGTGGTCGTGCTCTTGGCTGCGCTGCTAATCGGCGCGGGATACCTGGGGCCGCATCCGGCGCCGCTGCCCACCCCCTCCGTCGGCACGACACTCCTGGCGGTCAACCCCACCCCTGCTGTATCGCCATCACCAGCATCGTCGGCGTCCCACGCCCCCCGGGCGGACCCCCTGGCCGGGCTGATCCAGGTGACTCCCGGTCCCGGCCAGATCGCACAGACGTGGCTTCCCGGGGAGATCAGCAGTCGATCGATGGCCGTCCTGGGGGCGACCCTCTACTTCATCGTCGATGGCGATCGAATCCAGTCGGCCGCGGTCGGCGGCGACGGCTCCTGGCAGACCGTCGCCCAGGCGCCTGCCTGCGGGGGCATCAACCAGGTCGCCGCCGCGGGCCATGAGCTGGCATACGTGGTAACCGATTGCGGGGGAGCCGCCCAGGTCTCGTGGAGCGTGTGGCTCCTGGATCTGCGCGCCGGCGGCCCGCGTCAGGTCGCCCAGGGCATTCGAGCCGCGAGTTCGATCGATAGCTCCGAGTTCCCGGTTCATCTGGCGCTGACGGATTCGGCCTACGCTTTCGACCGCCCGCCGTCCTCCGCGGCCGCCGGTTCCGGTGAGGCGGTGGAGGTCCACTCCCTCGATGGGCGACTGCTGTGGACCAGCCGCACGCAAAGCCCCGTGGCCGACGTGATGCTGGGTGGAGGCACCCTGGCGATCCTGACGGACGCCTCCACCCAAACCGGTCGAGCGGTCGATCTGTACACCTCGACCGCGGCCCGCCCCGACCTGGCACCGGTCGACCAGCCGGCAAGCTCGGCCTCCCTGTCAGCGGATGGCTTGCATCTCACCTGGGATGTGCCGTACCGGGGTCAGTTCCCCGGCGCTGTTGCCGCGTCCGACGTAGCGATCGAGACGGTCGACTCGGGCTTCACCAAGCCGCTGACCACCCTGACCGACCCCGTCGCCCCGGTGCCCCTCAGACCTGCCATCTCGTCGACCGACGGTGGTCTGCTGGTGTCGTGGTTTGCGACCGCGCCCGACGGTGCTGTCTATCCGGCTGTCCGTTACGAAGCGGGCGGCAGTGGGGCGTTCCTGCCGAGTCTTCAGGAGCCGATCTGGATGAGCGTTCAGAACAACACTCTGTTCTGGGTCGCCGAGAGCGCCGATGGCTGGTCGAAGGCGGCATTCGCGGTCGATCTGTCCACTCTGGGCCTGTCCTGATC
>CAZRUC010000078.1:0-2052 GCA_964603175.1 uncultured Anaerolineaceae bacterium | reverse complement strand
CGGCCTCATGGCGTAGACGAGGCCGTGCTTGAGCTCGAGATCCTCGAGTTCGGTCGTGGTGCGGACCTCGTACGCGGCGAGCTCGACCAGCTCGTCGACGGGCAGGTAGCGTCGGCCGGGGTCGCCCACGAAGACCCGGATGCCGAGGTTACGGGCGCGTCGCAGCCACGGAAGGACGCGCCCGGCCAGCTCGGCTTCGTACCAGCAGTCGCCGGCGAGGATGACATCGACCTCCGGCGGCTCGTCCTCCAGCACGTCGCGCCGCACGACGGACACCCGGCGCCCGTTGGCGCGGGCGTTGAGTTCGATCGCCGCCGCGGCCAGGGGATCGATGTCTGAGCCGGTTGCCTCGGCCGCGCCCGCGTGCATCGCTGCGAGCGCGCACAGCCCAGAGCCGGACGCCAGGTCGAACACTCGCCGCCCGGCCACCGTTTCCGGGTGGTCGCGCAAGTAACGGCTTATGGCGAGCCCGCCGGCCCACGCAAAGGCCCAATAAGGGAGCGCGGCATCCGGATCGTGCGTCTCGATCTGGACGGCGTGCCACAGCGGCAGCGCGGCATCGGCCAGGTGGAGTCTGACCTCCTCGAGACCAGGGACCGGGCGGAGCCGCGTGTGATGCAGGACGAATGCTCGTGCCGAAGCAGCCATCGCCGAACGATACCAGTGGGCCGAGCACAAGCCGACGCGCGATGAGTCCCGAAGTGTGACAAGAGTCATGCGCCGGCTGCTCACAAGTCGCTGACAAGGGCGGCGCCGAAGAGCATCCTCAGGGCATAAGGAACGACCCGGCGACGGGTTCAAGGAAGGAGGCCGCACCATGTACGGCCACAACAAGACGCAGTATCAAGAGTGGGTAGCCGAGGAATGGGCGTCCGAGGACCCCGCGAGAGATCGAGTTGCCACCGCCCACTGGACCAAGGATGAGTGGGTCGGCGATCAGGGGCATGGTCTGGCCAGCCACCTGAGCGCAGCCGAGATGCTCGAAGGCGAGCGCGGTCTGAGCGGCTTCCGACACACCGGCCCTGCTGCCCAGTGGGCATCTTCGCTCTAGTCGAGGTCTGCCCGCGCGGCCCTGGAAGCCTCGTCGCTGAGTCCGACCGGGTCGCCCACAATAATTCCTGCACGCGTCGAGCTCACCAGCCCGGCGCGCTGCAGTTCATGGAGGGCACGCGACACGACTTCGCGGCCGGAGGCGATCGCGTCGGCCAGTTCCTGCTGGCTCACGCTCGCGACCAGCGACCCGTCGTCGGCCGGAACGGCCAGGTCGAGCAGTTGCCGCGCCACCCGCTGGCGAACGCTCAGGAACGCCTGGTCGGCGATCTCGTCGAACGCCCGGATCAGTTGGCGAGCGAGTTCCTCGGCGCAAGCGCGCGCCACTGCCGGATCGGTCTCGAGCATCGCTCGGAGCACATCGATGCGTAGAGCCACAACCGAGGCGCTCGTCAGAGCCTGAATCGTGACAGGCGCAGAACCGGCGATGACCAGCGCGAGACCCACCACCTCACCGCTGCGCGCATATCGGATCGTGACCTGCCGCCCGTCGGACGAAGACATGTACATGCGCAACAGTCCCTGCAGCACGACGATGGCACGGCCGCGTTCCTCGTCGCGATAGACAATGCCCCCTGCCGGAACGTCGATGCGAATCGCATCGGCCAGCAAGCGCGCAGCTGCGGTCGCCGGGAGCGTCGCGAGGAAGCCCGCCGGGATGACCTCCTGGGCCGGTACGTCGCGCTGTTCTGGGTCGTGCTCCATCGTCGCGCCCCTTTGGCCGGACGATCCCACACCGGCGCGCCCTCGTCAACGGGGCTAGACCCCGTGGAAGCCGGCTCAGCCGGACGGCGCAACCCCGCCGATGCGCGCCGTGATGATCGCTGCGGCGACGCGAATCACTTCGATCAACTCGGGGACGCGGCTGGGTGGAATCCGATTGCCGGAGGCTCGGACCTCCAGCGCTGCCACGACAGAGGAGCGCCGATCGAAGACCGGCACGGCAACCGCGTTGACCGTGGGCTCGTGCTCGCCGAAGGCAGTGGCAAAGCCGCGGTTGCG
>CAZRUC010000077.1:0-8659 GCA_964603175.1 uncultured Anaerolineaceae bacterium | reverse complement strand
GGGCGCCACCACAACGCTCGCACCTGCGACAATCGGGGGCATCGTCTTCACCGGCCTCTTGATGGGGTTTGGCTCGAGCCCAACGCACGAAGTCATTTCGACTCTCCAGCAATACAAACAGCAGAGCAAAGCCGCCGGGGCGCCGACGGGGACGTTCGGCGACGCGGGCTCCGATGGCGGTACCGCCATCGTGTCGCGACTCGTAGGCAACACCGGCCGCGATCAAAGGGCGGACTCACCGATTGAGATTGAGTCGCCGCTGACGCTGCATTTCCGCTGAGAGACCAATGACACCTCCCGTCCGTTGGGCAACCCTTAGCCGTCCGGCCAAGGCATATCGTGTCTTCCACGCCGTGTGGTCGGTGGTCGGCCTGGCCAGCCTCGGCTATATTTGGGCCTGCGCCGCGATGCGACGGCGAGATCGACGCCTGCTGGCCAGCATGGCTTTCCTGTCGATCGAGGGCGTCGGGCTCATCGTTGGAGGCGGCGACTGCCCGGTGGGGCCGCTACAAGCGCAGATGGGTGATCCAGTGCCGTTTTTCGAGCTCGTGCTGCCGCCGCGTGCCGCCAAGGCCGCCGTCCCGATTCTCGCGGTCGTGTCGGTCGCAGGATTCCTGGCGGTTGCGCTGCGCCGGCCGATTCGGAACAGTTGAGCGGCCATTTTCGCAGGAGGAGGGTCATTGCCTGAAGCTCGGTAGCGGCTCGAAGCCGCGGTAGCGGCTCTGAGTTTGCGTCAAAACGTTTCCTTAGGGCCGAGAACAGCGCGAGGGAGTCTGTGAGCGCTTTTGAGTTGCAGCGCCTGGGGATCGTGATGGAGCCGGAGCCGGGCAATCCCCACGAGATAGAAGGCGTCCTCAATCCGGCTGCCGTTCGTGGGCCGGATGGTGAGCTCTATCTGTTCCCACGGCTCGTGGCCCGGGGCAACTACTCGCGCATCGGCATCGCACGAGTTCGGTTCGATGATCGTGGCGACCCGTCGGGCGTCGAGCGCCTCGGCATCGCACTCGAGCCTGAGGCCGACTATGAGCTGCGTCCCGACGGCGGCGGTGGCTGCGAGGATCCTCGTGTCACGTTCGTGGAGCCGCTCGGGCGCTATGTCATGACTTACACGGCGTATTCGCCCCTGGGGCCGCGGATCGCTCTGGCGATTTCCAAGGACCTCTTTCACTGGAGGCGTCTCGGCGTCGCGACCTTTTCTCCCTATCACGGCCTCCAACTCGGCCACGTGGACGACAAAGATGCCAGCCTCTTCCCGGTTGCCATCGCCGATCCTTCCGGACGACCCGAACTGGCTATCCTCCACCGGCCCCTCTTTCCTGGAACACGTCCGGAAGAAACCGCGCGCCACCCCGCGTCGCGTGACGTGGACCTCGCTCGGGAAAGCATCTGGATCTCTTATTGCGAGATGGCCTTGGCGGGCCGAGTACCAGATCGCTTCGGCCGGTTTACCTCTCATCGCCGGCTGGCGACTCCGGTCTCGCCCTGGGAGCGGCTCAAGATCGGCGGCGGCACGCCACCGGTCCTGACCCGGCACGGCTGGCTCATCGTCTACCACGGCGTGAGCGAAGGAGGGGAGCAGAACGAGACGGGTTGTCGGCTGTGCTACTCGGCCGGGGTGATGATGCTCTCGAAGGAGGATCCACACGTGATCCTGTATCGGTCGGCCGAACCGGTCTTGACGGCGGCGCTGCCGCAGGAACGCGGCGGGACCGTGGCCAACGTCGTCTTCCCCACAGGCATCGACCGGCGTGACGATCTCGGGTCGCCGGACCGCTTCGACGTCTATTACGGGATGGCCGACGACCGAATCGGCGTCGCACGTCTCGACGTGCCGGAAATCCTGCCCGCCGGAGGAGTCGGCGACCTGCTGCGTCAGCGGCCGGTCACCCGGCAACAGCCTCGAGAACCTTCGCCGGCGTGACGAATGGCGTGGAGGGTCCGGCGGCACGGGCAAACACCCGACGGTACTCAGCCCCGACTTCGGACCAGACCATGCCTCGGCTGTACTCGTAGGCGCGATGTCCGAGCGAGGCGCGAAGCTCCGGGTCTCGCAGCAGGTCGATGAGGGTTCCCGCGAGCGCGTCGGCGTTGCCCGCCGGGAAAAGTCTGCCGCGTCCCTTGGCCAGCTGTTCGAAAGCGTACGCATAGGGCGTGGAGACGATGGCCTTGCCCGCGCCCATGGCATACGAAAGCGTGCCCGAGACGATCTGATCGAGGTTCGGATAAGGCGTTACGAATACGTCGGCCGCCTGGAGCCACTGCCCGAGCTCTTCCTGCCCGACGAATCGGTCGACGAAGAGGACGTGGTCCGTGACTCCGAGGGCCGCCGCGGTCGCTTCAAGGCTACGCCGGTACGCCTCTCCCTCCCGGTGGATCAGGTCAGGGTGCGTCGCCCCGAGGATCACATACGACGCATCGGGCACGGCCTGGACGACCGCCGGCATCGCCGCAATCACCGATTCGTAGCCTTTGCCGGGGCCCAGCAAACCAAAGCTCAGAATCACGGTGCGGCCGTTGAGGCCCAAGCGCGGTTTCATGCTGTCCGGAGCGACGAGCGGCAGATGCGGGACGCCGTGCGCAACGATCTTGATCCTGGAAGGCTCTACGTCGTAGTTGCGGATCAGTAGCGCGGCCGCCGTCTGGGACATGACCACGGTCGCGGCAGTAGCACGAATGAGTTCGGTCAGGATCCACCGCTGAGACATGCTTGGCTTACGGAGCACGGTATGAAGCGTCGCAACGGCGGGCACTCGGAGCGCTCGCACAAAGTCGAGCACGTACGCGCCGTCGTTACCGCCCCAGATGCCGTACTCGTGTTGGATCGAGACGGCGTCTACTCCGCAGTAGTTGAGGGCCTGGGCGACGGCCACGTAGTCGGACCGCACGTCGCGCCGGATGCGGTGGCGCACTTCCGACGGATACGGACCCGGTTCTCCGGCCGGGTCGAGGGCGACGATCTCCCGCTCGCCGACCGCCGTCGCGAGGTCGAACGTGAAGGTCGCGATGCCGCAGCGGTGGGGCAAGTACGTCGCGACAAAGGCGGTTCGGGGCATCGTGTAGCTCCTACGGCGGCGCGCCGCCTCGCAGAGGGCCAGCACCACAAGCGTAGGGGTGTACCTCCGCCTCGCGCGAGGATGGAAACCCGCGCTATGCCGCGAGATCGCTTGCCAGGCGTGTCCGGGCGACCTCCCCGGCTCCGCCGGGTGAGTCACTCCGCTCGGTGCTTGAGGCCCTCGGCGAACTGGCGGAATGACGGGCCCAGATCGGGGATCGATTTGAAGAAGATGCCGGCGAGCGGTCCCGCGTACTCCTCGCGCATCGTGAATCGGGTTCCCGTGCCCTCCGGATCGAGGGTGTAGGTGCGCTTGCCGGTGAATAGACCGGCCGGCATGCCGCCGAGGAAGACCATCCGTTGCGGGGCGCTCATCTGCACCACCCTGACCGGAAACGAACGGCCTGGGTTGGCTTCGACGGTGACCGATATCTTCTCGCCCAGGGCCAACCGGCCGTCCACCTTGGCGACGCCCGAGTCCCAGGTGGGCCAGGCTGCGGCATCGGTGAGCACAGACCACACCCGCTCGGGGGTCGCGGCGATTAGCGAGCTAGCTTCGTACGAGCGCATCGTGTCTCCTTTCAGGAGTTCCAGCCGTAGAAGCCGACGACTGTCGCCTCGCTGGGCGCCGGCTGTTCGACGCATCGCTGTTCCAACTCGCGCTGGAACTCGATGAAAGCGGGCATCTTCGGGAGCGGGTTCTCGCGGTCCCCAAGGCGTGCGACATGCACGAAGGTGACGCCATCCTCGAGGCGATAGGTCGCGTAGGCGAAGTCGCCAGGCGCGGCTTCCGCGAGGGAGGCATACACGGCCGCGACCAGGCGGGCGTTCTCGTCGGCCGCCTCAGGCCGGGTTCGGTAGCGGACGACCATGGTTCTGCTCAATTTGCAATTCCTTTCGTGGCTCGAATCGGCGCCTTGCTCGATGGGGAGGTCAACCTAACCGGCTTACTACCATAGTGCAAGTACTGTTGCATAACTGCAGCGTGCTGCTACCTGGCGATGTTATGATCCGGGCATGCCTCCAAAGGAGTCGCCGATCCGCAGCTATTCGCAGCTTTGCGGGATCGCCACCGCATTCGACGTGATAGGCGACCGCTGGGCTGCCCTCGTCGTGCGGGATCTGCTGTTCGGGCCGCTGCGTTTCGGCGAACTAGCCGAGGGGTTGCCCGGCATCGGGACCAACACGCTGACGGCGCGGCTCAAGGACCTCGAAGGCTCGGGCGTCGTCCGACGACAGCTGCTGCCGCTTCCGGATCGCGGCACGGTGTACGAGCTCACCTCGTACGGCCGGGAGCTCGAGCCGATCCTGATGGGGCTCGGTCGCTGGGGAACCAAGAGCATGGGCCGGCTGCCGCCCGACGTCGCCACGCGGTCGCGCTGGCTCGTCGCTGCGATGCTCGCGTTCCATGACGAAACGCGGCGGGTCGTTCGGCCCACGACCTGGGCCCTGCGGCTGAGCGACGGTGTGTTCACGGTTCGGGCGGAGGGCACGGACCTCACGGTGGCCGCCGGCGCGCCCGACGACGCGGACCTCCGGATCACGACCGAGGACGACCAGCTCCACCGGCTCCTGACCCACAGGCTCGATCCGCGCGATGCGGTCGCGACGGGCGTCGTCACCCTCGAGGGCGACGTCTCAGATCTTCCCCGACTGATCGAGCTCTTCTCCTTCCCGGCACTCGACCCGACCGGCGCGGCTTGAACGCTGTTGCGCAGGCCCGGAACGGGCCGCGCCGCTCGCGGACCGGCAGTACCCTGAGGCGTCGGCAACGACACAAAGGGAGATCGGCATCGGCCTGCTGAGACGCCTCTTCGGGGGCGGTCGACCAAACACCAGCGCGGAGATTCAGCCGGAGGCAGCCTACGAGGCCGCCGACCGGGCAAAGCCGGACTCGGCGAGCGTCGTGCCCGAGGAGCCCAACTCGGCTCCGCCTGTGCCTCGGCCGAGCACCGCCGCGTCGTGCCCGTACTGCGCAGCACTGCTGGACCCCGCACCCGAACGAGGGCGCCTATGCCCGCGCTGCCGGCGGCGGATCGTCGTTCGCCGGGTCGAGGGCAGGCTCGTGCTCCTCACGGAGGAATCGCTCGGAGTCTTCGAGTCCGAGCGTGACCGAGAGACGAACGAGCGCACCTGGACCATCGAGCGGCGCGGCTGGCTCGCGCTCGCGACAGGCGTGTCGGCGCCGGTGAAGCGGGTCGAGCGGATGCTCGCGGCCCCGCCATCGGAGGCAGTGGTGGCGGCATCGAAGGACCTTTACCTTGCCGCCGCCGAGCGCGCCGTGGTCACGGCGCGGCGCGCCAAGCACTGGGACGAGGTGGCCAGTATCAGACGGCAGCAGGCCGCTGCCCTCTATCGCGCGTCCGGTTCCCCCGTCCCGCCTCCCGAGGAGCTCGTGGAGCTGCACCGAGCGTGGTCGACGGCGGCGCTGCGCTCGCTCGCGGCGTACGGGGGACACGTCGAGTTGGTCGCCGCCGGGTGCTGCGCCGTCTGCAATCGCGACAACGGAAGGGCTTTCTTCATCACGGCCGAGTTGCGCGGGCAGCGCCTTCCGCACCCGGACTGCCCGAAGGGCCTGTGCCCGTGCGACTGGTGGCCGCTCCCCGATACCGCGCCGCGCAAGCGACGTGTTCGACCCCGTGCCTCGCCCGGGGGCGGCGCGCTCTAGGCCAGGCGTTTCTCATAACTTGCCGACGTCTCGATCCCGACGCTGCGCCTCGAATGGTTCCGGCCCATCACGTAGGTGGAAGTGAAGATCAAGCCGAACGGCACCCAGGTCCCGATGGGGCTGGCGAACATCGCCAGGCTGCGATTGATCAGCAGCGCCACGACGAAGAAGTCCATCGTGATGACGACGCCGACGAAGATCGTTGCCGTCGCAAACGGCGCCGTATAGCCGAACCGCGTGAAGTAGACGGAGCTCACGGCTCCGAAGATAAACGGCGCCGCGATTGCATGGACAATCAAGGCGTTGTCCAGCGACATAGTGGCCATGCCGAACCCCATTGTCGCGAAACAGAGCATCCAGCCGACGAAGCCGGAAGCGAGGAAGATCGCCGTCTTCCGCATCCCCACCGTGTCCTCCTGTTCTTCAGCCTAGAAAGGAAGGGCGTCGGCGAGCTTGGCAAGCAGCCGACTGAGCTCTCGCGATTCCTCTGGTGGAAGCAGCTCACAGCAGCACCCCCCGAACATCTCGCCGAGTCCAGTTGTCGTCTCGAACAGCGAACGACCTTGCTCGGTGAGCCACAGCTGCGTGCTTCGTCGGTCGTCGGTGCTTGGACACCGGCTGGCCAGACCTTTTCGCTCGAGTGTGTCGGCAATTCCGGTCATGGTTGCCCGCGTGCACGAAGAGATCTCCGCGAGTTCGCTCAACGGGCGACCGTCCGTCTCCGACAGCAAGCTCAGGACGAAGAATTGAGGAGGGGTCAAACCCGATTCCCGCAGCGTCCGACTTTCGAACTGGTGGAGCCGTCGCGCCAGTTCGGTGATGACGCCGAAGGTTTCCGGGATTCCACCAATCGCGTCGACACCAGGTCCAGCGGCTGCGGAGCCTCTAGCGGTGTCCGTCACCATCCACCTGATAGTTAGGTCCCTAATGACTAGGTCCCTAACTATATGTGGTGCTCAGGCACGCGTCAAGCCCAGAGGCGTGTGTTAGAGGCCCCACCTGGGCGACGCGGCGTCGGCCTCGGCCGTACCGTCAATGTGGATCTGCGCGCCTCGGGCGGCGCCGCACAGTGCGCAATTGGCTCCGCTCGTATGTTGCGGGGCCACGCCCTCCGTGTCCGACGTCTCCTGGAGCGACGCCCCGGAACTCGGGTAGACGATCGGTACTTCGGGGCCCGCCTCGAAAGCGTGCGGCTGACTCTTGTCGGGCGCGAGCATCTCTGGTTCGGTCATGGGTCGGCCCCTTTCAATCTTCGTTGTTCGGGCACGTCATCCGACCCGAGCCTGAAGCGATCCTAGGCCTTGCCCATAAGGCGATATGAGAGGGTAACTGCGGCACGTCGCGGAACGATTCACGTCGCGGAACGATTTGTGGATAAGCGGCGCTGCCCGCCGCATATACTGCGCACGTACTACCCGGTTTGGCAGCCCCAGGTTGCCAAGATACCGGTAGGGGGCGTGTCATCGGCGACATCGGCATAAGCCAATCCGACGAGGAGAGGGCCGCCCGCTCGAGGGCTCAGCGGGCCATCGATGACGCGCGATCGGCTTCGAACGCCGACCAGGGCGGAGCGGACCAGGACCAGACCGCGTCCGACCAGGACCAGACCGCGTCGGACCGGGACGACGCCGACGCGGCGAGAGATCAGCGTGCCGCCAACCGCGATCAAACGAAGGCGGACGAGCGCCGATCGGTCGACCCTGGGGGGGCGGGTCTCGAGGGCGACGAAGCACTGCGCCTCGCCCATGAGGAGACCACAGCCAGTCGCCTCGCGACGCATTCGGCCCGCGTGATGACCAGTCGTTCGCGCGCCGAGACCGCCAATGCGCGCGACGCTAGTGCGGCCGGACGCGACGAGACAGCACAACAAAGGGACATTCGCGAAGAGGAGCTGGAGCGCTCTGTTGCCGCCTCGGACGAGCCGCTGGCACACAAGCTCGAGGAGGTTCGCGCCCGCGCCACAGCGTCCCGCGCTCGTGCGGCCGCCGGTCGAGACAGGGCAGTGCAGGATCAAACAGGCGTCGCCCGCGAGTTCGCTCGCCTGGAGGCCGAGTTGCAGAGCGCTCACCTCGACGACCTCACCGGCGCCTTCCGTCGCGAAATGGGCAGGCTCGCACTCAACCAGGAGATCGACCGTGCGCGGCGAGCGGACGGGCGCTTCGTCATCGCCTACGTCGACGTCGATGGAATGAAGCGCGTCAACGACGAGGATGGACACGCCGCCGGCGATCATGTCCTGCAGACGCTCGTCTTGACCCTGAGAGCGAATGTGCGCTCGTTCGACCCAATCGTTCGTTACGGTGGCGACGAGTTCGTGGTTGGACTCGGCGGTGTGGACCATGACGTTGTGGCGCGCCGATTCGAGATAATCGATCTGTCGGTCCACAGCGACGTTGGCGTTGGGATCAGCGTCGGCCTGGCTGGGCTGGAACCGGACGACACCCTGGATCGCATCACGGCCCGCGCCGATGCCTCTCTTCTCATCGCCAAGAGACAACGCAGCGAGGGGCGCGGCGCTTAGCTACGCACTCGCCCGCGGTCGTCCCGCGGGCCGCGCCCGAACATCAGGATGGTTCGCCGTCACGCGGCTGACCGGTTTCGACGATCGTCGTGGGCGTGTTGTGGACCGCCGTTATCGCTGGGATCGTGCCGAGTCGGCCGGCCTGGTAGTCGGTCATTGCCTGCATGATCTCCTCGCGCGTGTTCATCACGAACGGTCCCATCCACGCGATCGGCTCTCCGATCGGGCGGCCGCCGAGGATGAGGATGTCCAGATTCGGGCTCCGGCTCTCCTGGGCCGGCAGGGCGGCAACCGTGATCGCGTTGCCCGGCCCGAAGACGGCCAGCTGCCCGGTCTGGATCGGCCGAGCTTCCTGGCCGACGGTGCCGAGCCCCGCCATGGCATAGACGAGAGCGTTGTAGTCCGCCCGCCACGGCAG
>CAZRUC010000076.1:4225-8729 GCA_964603175.1 uncultured Anaerolineaceae bacterium | reverse complement strand
CTCGATCTGGGCCAGCTGCTTGGCGGCAAGTTCGTCGGCGATCGGCAGCGAAGGGTCCGTCGTGGGGATCGAATGGTCGGCAGTGGCGACGGTCTGGCCCGGCTTGCGAACCTTCAGGCCGCGCTCGCGGAGGCCGGTGAATGCCTGCGGGCTGGTGACTTCATGAACGAGGTGAAGGTCGACCGCGAGAATTGACGGCGCTCCGGGCTCGGACGACACGACGTGGTCATCCCAGATCTTCTCCACCAGGGTGCGCGGGTTCTCGGACATGGTCTACTCGCGATCGATTGTCCCGCCTCACAGTGGACGGGGGTCATCGAATTTACCAGATGACCGCAAATCTCGGCGGGCCTACTCGAGCTGGAACGTAGTCCGGAGGCGGATGTCTCGTGAGGAGCGGCCGACCTGGATCTCGAAGCGGCCCGGCTCCACGCGCCAGGCACTCCGCTCGACGTCCCAAAAGGCGAGGTCGCGGTCGGAGACGGCCATGCCGATTTCCGCCGATTCGCCGGGCCCGAGACGGACGACCGCAAAGCCTTTCAGCTCGCGCGGCGGGCGAGAGACCGTCGATTCGAGGTCGGCGACGTAAACCTGGACGACCTCCTTGCCGGCGCGGGCCCCCTTGTTGCGGAGGCGGATTCGAAGCTCGAGCGCATCGCCCTCGACCTTTCCGTCGGCTGAGATTCCCAGGGACTCGTACTCGAAGTCGGTGTAGCCCAGGCCATGGCCAAAGCAGAACCGTGGCTCGATGGCCTCGGCGTCGAAGTGCCGGTAACCGACGTTGATGCCCTCGGAATAGACGAGCTGTTCGTGGGCGTCCGGTGTCGTGTCCAGCGCCGGGTAGTCGCCGGACTCTCTGGCGATGGTCACCGGCAGGCGGCCGCCCGGCTCGGCGACGCCGAGGAGAACGTCCGCGAGTGCGTTGCCGAACTCCTGCCCGGGCAGCCACGCGTACATGACCGCAGATACCTTATCGGCCCACGGCAAGGCTACCTGGCAGCCGGCATTCACCACGACGATCGTCCTGGGATTCGCGGCGGCGACGCGCTCGACGAGCTCGTCCTGATCGCCCGGGAGAGTGACCGTCTTGCGATCGCGGCCCTCGGTGTCCCACGTATCGTCGGTGCCGACGACGACTATCGCCACATCCGCGGAAGCTGCCGCCGCGACTGCCCGACCGATCGGATCCGATTCCTCAGGAGGCCGGCAGCCGATCGCCACCAGGCTTGGGCCGTCTACGTGCGAGTGCAGCTCAGCCTGGACCAGCACGCGCTGGCCGGCCTCCAGCGCGATTGTGCCGCCATGCTCCTTGCCCTCGAACAGGGCGGTGGCCGTGTCGATCCCGGCCGGGGCGTCCCATTCGTCGGCGATCAGGGCGCCATCCACCAAGAGCCGCCGGCCTCCGAGGCCGCGCATTGCCACGGCATAAGAGCCGGCCCGGTCCGCGGTGAGCCAGGCCGAGACCCGCACGGAAAAGTCGTTCTGCGGCAGGCCCGCCGGCAAATCGCCGAATAGGTGCAGCTCCGTGGAAACGGTATGCCAGCGTTCTATCGGCTCGCCGGCGAGCTCCTGCCCGCGGAAGAACTCCACGCTGATGCCCGGCTGGCCGGTCAGGTCGTGCACGTTGAGTAACGCGAGCGGCGGCAGGAAGCGCTCGGTCCGCCCGCCGGGCTCGTGGACGATTTCCACGTCCGCGGACAGCGCGGCCCGGATGCCGTCGAGCGGTGTCACCGCATACGGCATGCGAATGTGCGCGGCGCCGCCTCCCTGGATGCAAGGGTTGGCCGCGTTTGGCCCGATAACCGCAACTCGGTGGAGGTCGCCGCCTGAGAGCGGCAGGATCCCGTCGTTCGACAGCAGGACGAACGATTCCGCGGCTGCGCGGCGGACGAGGGCGGCGGCTGCCGGAGTCGACAGCAGAGTCGGCTCGGAAGGGTCGAAGTTGGTCAGCGAGCCGCTGCCGTCCGGCGCCGGAAGCGCGCCGACCTGCGCCGCCAGTCGAAGGATTCGCCGGGCCTTCTCGTCGAGCACGCTCTCGTCAAGCGCTCCGCTCAGGACGGCCCCCGCGAGCGTGGCCTCCAGGGTGCGACTCGGGCCCGGCATCTCGAGGTCTATCCCGGCCACGGCGCCGGCGACGGTCCCATGGGTCGCGAACCAATCGGACATCAGCACGCCGTCCCACGCCCATTCGCCCCGCAGGATGTCGCGGACCAGGTGCAGATGGTCTGAGCAGTAGACGCCGTTGACGCGGTTGTAGGCCGACATCATCGACCACGTGCCCGCCTCGGCCACCGCTTCGAACGGCAGGAGATACACCTCCCGCAATGTCCGCTCGTCGACGATGCAGTCGACCGTGGTGCGATGCGCTTCGGCATCGTTGGCGACGAAATGCTTGGGTGTAGCCGCAACCCCTTGAGCCTGCATGCCGCCGACGTAAGCGGCTCCGAGCCGGGCCGTGAGGGCGGGGTCCTCCGAAAAGCATTCGAAGTCGCGCCCGCCGAGAGGGGAGCGGATGATATTGAGCACCGGCCCGAGCATGTAGGCCACGCCACTGCGCTTCGCCTCGGCGCCGATGAGACCCGCCAGCTCGGTCACTAGGTCGACATCCCAGGTCGCGCCGAAGGCCGTGCCGCAGGGCGTGCATGTGGCGCTCGAGCCGGCGGGGAAACTCATGCCGCGGACTCCGTTGGGTCCGTCCGATGTGTGCATTGGCGCCAGCCCGAGCGACGGCGCGCCGGACGCGTGCCAGCCGTCGAAGCCGGACGTAAGCGCGGCCTTTTGTTCGACGCTGAGCGACCGAACGAGTTCGTCGAGGCGTTCGGGTGAGATGGGCGCGTGGGCGGCGTCATGGCTTGTCGGCATGGTCAGAATGCTAGCGCACACCTCGTGCAGGCAGGTACATTCGGTGATGTGGTTGGCGTGGCCTCGGTCACCTAATCTGTATCGCGCCGGGCGCTGTCACGATGGGCCCGAGCGCTACAGCAAGAGTGGGGCAGTCATGGCGATTCAGAATGGGTCGACCTTGGATCGGCCGCCGGTCGAACAGGCGTGGGGAGAGGGCCTGGCCTATCCGGAATGGATCCGGCGGGCCCTTCCCGCGGTGCACGATGCTTTCAATGGGGCGAACAGGTACGTCGGCGTTCCCGCACTCAAAATGGGCCTGGGGCGGTACATCTCCAATCCACTGACCGGCTATCTGATGATCCTCCGGACGCGGGGCCGAAAGAGCGGCGAAATGCGGGATGCGCCGCTGGGCTACACGATCTCGGGCGACAGCGTCTACTGCATCGCCGGCTTTGGGCGGAAGGCGCACTGGTATCAGAACGTGCTCGTAGATCCCAGAGTCGAAGTCATCTTGCCGGGTCGTTCGTTTGGCGGCCGCGCCGAAGAGGTCACCGACCCGGCCGCGCGCCTCGAGGTCCTGCCGCCGTTGCTGCGGAGCATGGGCGTCATCAGTGCGATGGTCGGGATGGGCAATCCCTGGCGCGACTCGCCGGCGGAAATAGCCGGCAAGTGCGAGGGAATGCCGCTCGTGCGAATTCGCGCGACGGGTATCTGCGCCGGCCCGGAGGACCCGGGTGGCCGGTATTGGATCGTGCCGACCGTCGCGGTCACGTACCTGACGCTGCGGTGGCTGGGCAGCCGATCACGGCGGAGTGCATGAAGGCCACGCTTCTGCACGTGCTCACCGACGCCGGCCTCGTGCTGGGCGGGGCGCTGGCGCTGGCGGCTCTGATTTCGATCGCCCAGGACAACTGGGGGCTTGGCTACGACACGCCGTCCTACTGGTTGGCGGGTCGTCACATCCTCGATGGGGCTCCCCTGTACCAGGCGGACCCCTATTCGACCCTCGCGCTCTACACGTACCCACCGGTATTTGCCCAGTTGTTCGCGCCCGCCGCACTGCTGCCGGAGTTGCTCGTTGGCTGGCTGTGGCGCGTGACCGGAGTGCTGTGCCTGCGCTACCTGGTCGGATCGTGGCGGGCCACGGTCGTCGCCTGCGCCTTCATACCCGTGCTGACCGAGCTCTCCATCAGCAACGTGACCCTGCAGCTAGCGGCATGCCTCATCTTCGCGTTGCGCGACAAGCGAGGGGCGTACCTGTTGCCGTGGGCCGCGGCTCTGAAGTTCGGGCCGGTCCTGATCGTGCCTTACCTGTGGGTCCGCAAGCCCGAGACGCGTCGGCCGCTCGTAGTGGGCACGCTCGTGTTCCTGGCCGTCTGTCTGGCCTCGATCCTTCTGGCGCCGCACGCGTGGGCCGACTATGTCGACATGCTCCGCTTCCAGAACATGACCGAGTTGTCGGGAAGCCAGGTCATCCACCTGATCCCGTCGGGCGGCGGGATCGACTTCATAGTCCGTTTCGCGCTGGCTGGAGTTGTGGCCCTGGTGGCCGTCTACACGCGCCGAGACTGGTTGGCCTATGCAGCTGCCGCAATCACCTGCCCGGTCTTGGCCATCAGCCGGTTCGCGCCGCTCGTGGGCTTGTGGCGGTTTCGCCCCG
>CAZRUC010000076.1:0-4125 GCA_964603175.1 uncultured Anaerolineaceae bacterium | reverse complement strand
GAGCGCGGCTTCGCCTCTACCGGATGCCGGTCCTGGTGGGTTTGTCGGGTGCGGGCTACGTGTTGCTTGCCTGGCTGCTGCTGATCGTGCCGACCGCGAAGGGCTTCAACAGCTTCGTCGGCTTCGACTCGTACGCCTACTGGGCCGTTTCGCCGTTTCACCCGTATGACGCGGCGCTGGGCACCGTCGGCTCGTTCACCTATTCGCCGGCCGCTGCGCTGGCGTTCGCGCCGGCCAGCATCGTTCCGTTCAACTGGTTCTACCTGTTCTGGGCGAGCTTCCTGATCGTGAACCTGGTGTGGTTGACGCGGCGGTATGCACTCGTCTGGCTCTGTTTCCTGCCGGTCCCTCTCGAGCTGTACCACGGCAACGTCCACCTTCTGCTGGCCTCCGTGTGCGTCCTTGGTTTCCGGTATCCGGCGCTGTGGTCGATCGCGCTTCTGACGAAAGTCACGCCGGGCGTGTCGCTGCTCTGGTTCGTGGTGCGGCGCGAGTGGCGGTCGCTCGGAATCGCGCTCGGTGCCACTGCCGCTATAGCCGCCGTTTCGTTCGTAATCGCTCCAAGTGCGTGGTTTGACTGGGTCAAGTTCCTGACGAGCTCGAACGCGACCGGAGCTACGGCCAACGACTCATACGGATGGCTCATCCCGCCACTCTGGGCGCGTCTCGTGGCCGCGGCGGCTCTGGTGGTCTGGGGCGCCAGGACGGATCGACGCTGGGTCGTGCCCGTGGCGAGCACGATCGCGTTGCCCGTTCTGTGGATCACCGGGCCGGCGATTCTGGTTGCGATCCCGCGGCTGCGAAAGTCGGCGATTCATTCGCGACCCGACCCGGAGATGCGTCCGGCATAAAATCGCCGACAGACCGCCCCGGAGTGCGTTCATCCGGGTGTGTCATCTCGAGGGACCGTGGATGTTCGATCGACTGGGCAGTCTCGTCCTCCGGCTGCGGTTCGTATTCGCGGGCGCCTGGCTGGTGGCGGCCGTCGGCTTCGGTTTGCTGGCGCCGTCGCTTGCGCAGGTCGGCTCGGCCGACGAAACCAGCTTCCTGCCCGCCGAAGCCGAGTCGCTCGCCGCGCGCGAGGTCGGCGCCGCCGCGTTTCCCGCGGACGCGGCGCCTTCCCAGACGCTCATCGTCTTCTCCAGGGATGGGGGGCTGACCGATGCGGACAGAGCGGCCATCGAGGGCCTGCGGGTCTGGATTGCCGGCGCCGGTCATCCCGACGGCGTTCTGCGTTACGTGACGGCCGAGCAATCGGCAACTCTCGCGTCGATGTTCCGAAGCAGCGACGGCGTCGTGGAGCTGGCCCGCGTGGACCTCGTCTACCCGTCGTTCGTGCCCAAGGCCAACGCGGCGGTCGACGCCATCAGGGCTCACCTCGGGGGGTCGAGCGTGCTGCCGGCAGGCCTCAGGGCGCAGGTCACCGGCCAAGCCGGAATCGGCCGGGATTACCTGAAGGCGATCCAGGAAGGCACCGACCGAACAACGCTCGTCACCATCGTCCTCGTCGTGGCCGTCCTTCTCCTGATCTACCGGGCGCCCTTCGCCGCACTCGTTCCCCTCCTGACCATCGGGGCTGCGTTTCTCGTGTCGAGAGGCTTGCTCGGTTTCCTCGCCCAGGGCGGTTGGAAGCTTTCGTCCGTGCTCGACTCGTTCATCGTCGTGCTGGTCTTCGGCGTCGGCACGGACTACACGATCTTCATGATCTCGCGCTTCCGCGAAGAGCTGGCCAGGAACCGTTACGCGGATGCCGTCCGGATAACCGTGAGCCGGATCAGCGCCGTGATCGCGGCTTCCGCGGCGACTGTGATAGTCGGTCTGGCATCGATGATCGCGGCACGGTTTGGGATGATCCAGACCACCGGCCCCGCGCTGGCGCTTGCGGTCTTCATCACGCTCCTGGCGGGCCTGACGTTGACGCCGTCGCTGCTGGCCATTTTCGGGCGGCGCCTCTTTTGGCCCCAGCACGAGAAGACTCGGGTCGCAAGCGACGAAGCGCGCGGCTTCTGGGCGGGCCTTGCCCGACGAATCACCGAGCGGCCCGGCCTGCTGGCCGCGGCTGTGCTGATTCTCCTGGCGGCCCCACTGCTCGCCCTGCCGCAGCTCAAGGAGAATTTCGACGTCCTGCAGGAGCTGCCCGCGGATGCCCCGTCGCGCCAGGGCTTCGACACACTGAGCCGGCATCTCGCCCAGGGGCAGCTCATGCCGCTGTCGGTATTCGTGCAGGTGCCCGGAGGGAATCTTGACAGCCAGGAGTCGCTGGCGCGGATCGGGACACTCGAGACGCAGATTGCAGGCCTGCCGGACGTCGGCGCCGTCCGAAGCGTCGTGGACCCGCGCGGCGAGGGCAAGGTTTCCGACCTGAGCCGCCCATCGGTCCAGCTGGCAGGTATCGCTACGTCCTTCCGGCAGCCCGTTAGCTCGGACCTCGGCGTGCAGCTCGGCAGCGCCGGTCAGGCCTCGATCCAGGCCGCCGAGGCCTACGTTCGCAGCGTGGCGGCAGCATTCCCGAAGGTCGCGGGCACCGCGCCGCTCACCGGGACGCTCGCGGATCTGGCGACCCTGGACAACGGGATCGTGGAGAGCCGCGCGGCGGCGCTCATCTCGAACCAGCTCGACTCCGTGGTGGCGCGTCTCCAGGAAGCCGCGTCGGGACCGGCTGCGGCGGATGAGGCGGCGCAGCTCGCGAGCCTCGAGGCATATCTGAACGAGCTCGGCGGCGCGGTGCCGGCGGTGAAAGCCGTGCCCGCATACCAGACGGCCGAGTCGTCGGTCGTTTCGGTTGCCGCCACGAGGGACCCGATCGCTTTCATAAAGCTGCGCGCGGCTATCCGCGACCTTTCGGCATGGTTCGCAGCGCAACCGGCGCCGGTCTACTTCTCGCCGACGAGCGTCCCGCCCGATGCCGCGGCCGTCCGGCGCACGGAGGCGATGGCAGCCGCCCGAACCGGGCTTCCAGGGGAGCTCGAGCAGCTCGCCTCCGCCTTCGGGCCGAGCGATCTCTACGTTTCGGCGGACCTGCTGGCCGCGTTCGAGTCGGCGGGAGGCGACGTGACTCGGCTCTATGTAACGACCGTCACCAACCCATACGACACCGCCTCGTTCGACACGGTTCGCGGCCTCCGCTCACTGCTGGCGGACCGGTCGAGCGCCTTCGGGGCGAATGCCCGGATCTACATCGGCGGCTCGACTGCGGAGTTTGCCGACGTCCAGACCACGATCGCCGCGGACTTCCTGAGGGTGGCTGCCATCACCATCGTGGGCATCTTGATCGTGCTGGTGCTTCTGCTGCGTGCAATCGTGGCGCCCGTCTACCTGGTCTTGACGGTGCTGCTCTCATACGCCATGAGCCTGAGCGTCTCGGCGCTGATCCTGCAACGGATATTCGGCCAGCCCGGACTCAACTACTTCATCCCGCTGATGGTCTTCGTACTGCTGGTCGCGCTCGGGTCCGACTACAACATCTTCCTGATGTCGAGGGTGCGCGAGGAGAGCGCCACGAGGGGGTTGCTGCCGGGCATTCGGGCTGCTTCGGCGCGTACCGGGACGGTGATCACGTCGGCCGGCTTGATCCTGGCCGGGACTTTCGGGGCGTTGGTCAGCTCGCCGCTGCAGCTGCTGTTCCAGGTCGGCCTGGCCGTGGCCCTGGGCGTGCTGATCGATACGTTCGTCGTTCGGAGCCTGCTCGTTCCCGCGCTCACGGCCTTAATCGGAGAACGAGCGTGGTGGCCGTTCCACCGGCGGGCGGACGAATAGGGGACTAGCGCCGCGGTGACCCCCTATGCGGTCTGGGTGGCGGTTGACGCCTTCTTGATTTACTGGGATCGTGTCGATTCTGCTCGAATTCGAGCGCAGTTTCGACTGGACTTGCTCTGCGGAGTGCACCGTGCCCACCCGCTGGGCACATCCGACAACAGGGCGAGCAACGGGTGTGACGAGCGGTCGGGAATGCCCGGATCCGGATCCAATTTCCGACCTCGGTTGGTAGCCACCGTCAAGGGTGTTCGCCGGTTCGGGCAGAAAGGACCCGCGAGGAGCCATGTACCCCGGTGCCACGTCACAGGTGCCCACCAGCAGGGCAGGCTGACTCTCAGCTGGTCGAATTGGTCGAACCTGCTCACCGGG
>CAZRUC010000075.1:6844-8849 GCA_964603175.1 uncultured Anaerolineaceae bacterium | reverse complement strand
TGTTTACGAAACAGCTGCTCTACCGCTGAGCTATGTCGGCGCGACCGGGATCGTATCACGCGCCAATAGGCCTCGCGGGCTTGCGGTCGGCCTGCGCCGCGGCGAGTCGGGCTTCGTGGCGGCCTGAAGCGGGCCGCCCCAGGGCAGCAGACAACCCCACCGCTGCCCTACAGTGGCGGTGCCGCCGCCACGTTGGAGGCACCGAGCAGGAGGGCCCGCCATGCACACCGACTACATCCCGAAGTTGCTGCCAACGATGGTCGAGGCAGGACAGGCGCCGGGCGTACTGTTCCGAGTGGACGGCGAGCTCGTGCCGATGCTCACGATGGAGCTGGACGGCTCAATGCCGGTCTACTTCGAGCACCACATCGTGCTGTGGAAGACGCCCTCGCTCGAGGTCCGGATGCACCCGATGAAGGGCGCTTTCAAGCGGGCAATCGCCGGCATGGCCATCTTCATGACCGAAGCCGCCGGCGCGGGACAGATCGCGTTCAGTCGCGACGGCGTAGGCCACGTCTTCCACCTCAACCTCGCCCCAGGGCAGCAGGTCGAGGTTCGCGAGCATCAGTTCCTCGCGGCGACCGCCAACGTCGACTACAGCTTCCGGCGGCTGCGCGGGGTCGGGAACATGCTGTTCGGCGGCACGGGCATCTTCATCGACACTTTCACCGGCGGTCAGGGCAGCGGCACGCTGTGGCTGCACGGCTACGGCAACGTCTTCGAGCGCGTCCTGGGACCGGGCGAGGTGTTCGACGTCGAGCCGGGCGGGTGGGTATACAAGGACCCGACTGTCGGCATGGAAATCAAGATGTTCGGGCTGCGCACCGGCCTGCTCGGCGGCTCGGGCAACCTGATCTTCAACCGGTTCACGGGACCGGGTCGGGTCGGAATTCAGAGCATGTACTTGCACATGCCCACGACGGAGTAGCCGTCGGGCCTCCCTAGACTCGAAACCGTGGCGCGGCCGCCGGAGTCACCCGGCGGCCGTCCCGTCTTGCGGCGTGGGCCCTCCGGAGGCGACGCGCTATCGTTCGGCAATGCCGGACAAGAGCGAGCTCGTCGAGGTCGCGGGCAGGCAGGTCTCCATCAGCCACCCGGACAAGGTCTTCTTCACCGGCCCGGGCTACACCAAGCGCGACCTCGTGGCCTACTACCTGGCCGTCGCGGATGGGGCGTTGCGCGGCGCCGGCGGCCGGCCGATGGCCCTCAAGCGATTCGTGAATGGCGCGGAAGGCGAGTACTTCTTCCAGAAGAGGGCGCCGGATTCGCGGCCCGAATGGGTTCGAACTGTCCAGCTGGCGTTCCCGTCCGGACGAACCGCCGACGAGGTCGTCCTCGACGATGCGGCCGGCCTGATCTGGGTCGCCAACCTCGGATGTCTCGACCTGAACCCGCACGCGATTCGGGCCGACGACCTGGAACATCCCGACGAGCTGCGCGTGGACCTCGATCCGGGGCCCGGCGTCGCCTGGGACGACATTCGTCGAGTCGCCCTCGTGGTCCGCGAAGTCCTGAGCGACAACGGCCTGGTCGGCTGGCCCAAGACATCGGGCTCGCGCGGCATCCACATCAACGTTCGGATCGAGCCGCGCTGGTCGTTCGATAAGGTCCGGCGGGCGGCCGTGGCCCTGGCCCGCGACGTCGAGCGACGCGCCCCCGCCATCGCCACGAGCAAGTGGTGGAAGGAAGAGCGGCACGGCGTCTTCATCGATTACAACCAGAACGCCAAGGATCGAACCGTCGCCTCGGCGTATTCCGTGCGGCCCGTGCCCGATGCCCGCGTTTCGGCGCCTGTGACCTGGGAGGAGCTTCCGGCCTGCGAGCTGGGCGACTTCACGATCGCAACGGTGCCTGCGCGATTTGCGGCGGTCGGAGATCCTGGGGCCGGGATCGACGAGGCCGTCGGGTCGCTCGAGTCGCTGCTCGAGCTTTCGGCGCGGCAGGAGAAGGAAGGGCTCGGCGACGCGCCGTGGCCGCCGCACTATGCCAAGGCCGAGGGAGAACC
>CAZRUC010000075.1:0-6744 GCA_964603175.1 uncultured Anaerolineaceae bacterium | reverse complement strand
GTGTCCAGCAAGCCGCTGATCGAGATCGCCCGCGCGGCCACACGAGAGGAAGCGCTCGCCGGTTTCGAGCGATGGAAGGAGCGGCATGCTTCCGTCGCCACTCACCTGGAGCCGGCCGACGTGCTGGTCGACGGCATGCGCGGCCGCTTCACGCTCTGGTACCGGATCCGTATCAACCTCGAGCACGTCCCGGTCCAGGAGCGGCCGGAGCAGGAACCGCTCGAAGTGGACTACGACCCGTGGAGCGCGGTGCGGTAGCGATCATTCGCTCCCCGATCGAGCGTGCCTCCCGGCCCTATCGTCCCTCGCCGCGAAGTGGCATCTTCCCGGGCAGGAGGTGTGCCGGTGAAAGTGGTCGTGGTCTACGAATCCTTCTGGGGCAATACGGCGGCGATTGCTCGTGCGATCGCGGAGGGATTCGGCCCTGAAGCCTGCGCACTCTCGACCGCCGAAGCCGTGCCGGTCGCGCTGAGCGGCGTGGACCTGATCGTCGCCGGGTCGCCGGTGCTGGGTTTCCAGCTCCCCTCCGACGGCATGCGCGCGAATATGGCCACGACGTTCGGCGCCCCGAGACCGGCCGACCTCTCGGGCCCCTCGATGAGATCCTGGCTCGAGGAACTGGCCACCGGACACGGCCGCTTTGCCGCATTCGAGACGGCCTTCCGATGGTCGCCGGGCGGCGCGACGTCCGCGGTCAGTCGAGGCCTGGAGCGGGCCGGCTACCGGCCGCTCGTCAAGGGTCGGCGTTTCGTCGTCGCCGGAAAGTTCGGGCCGCTCCGGAGTGGCGAATTGGATCGAGCGCACCGCTGGGGCGCGGAGCTGGCGCGAGCGGCCGCCACGCTCCAGAGCTGAGTTCCGGCCCTAGCGCCCGAAGATCTCCATCAGCTCGAACGGGGCTGTGACTTCCAGCTGGTCGTAGCGGCAGGCTTCCGGCGGCTTGTCGGGGCGCCAGCGCACGAATGTAGTGGCGTGGCGGAAGCGATCGCCCTGAAGGTGATCGTAGCCGACCTCGCAGACACGCTCGGCACGGAGGGGCTCCCAGGTCAGATCGCGGTCCCTGTTCCAGCGGCTTGTCATGCCGGGCATGCGCTGACCCGACTCGGCGGCCGCGACTCGCGCAGCTTCCTCCCACTCGGCCCATTCCGCCCAGGGATGGCCGGCCAGCGCGTTTTCGCGCAGCGGCGCCAGCTCCTTTACCAGATCCCGCCGTTTGTCCTCGGTGAAGCTCGCGGTGACCCCGACATGGTTCAATCGGCCGGTGTCGTCGAACAACCCCAGCAGGAGGGAGCCGACCATCGTGCCGGGCCCATTCTTGTGCCACCGAAATCCCGCCACGACGCAGTCGGCCGTGCGGGCATGCTTGATCTTCGCCCAGCCCCGCTTCCCCGGCATGTACGGATCCGCCTGCCGCTTGGCCACTACGCCATCCAGGCCCGCGCCCTCGAAACGGTGGAACCAATCGGTGGCGCGAGCCGGCTCGTCGGTCGCCGGCGTCAAGTGGACCGGGGGAGCGGCGTCGGCCAGCAGCTTCTCCAGCAGCCGGCGGCGCTCGCCCTGAGGCACGGACCGGAGATCGCGGTCGTCGAACGCGAGCAGATCCCAGGCCACGAAACTGGCGGGCGTCTGCTCCGCGAGCAGCTTCACCCGCGACGCCGCGGGATGGATACGGAGGAGCAGCGAGTCGAAATCGAGCCCGTGCGGCCCGGCGATCACGACTTCCCCGTCGATGACGCAACGGTCCGGGAGAGAGGCGCGGAGCGGCGGCGGGAGCTCGGGAAAGTAACGGTCCAATGGCTTGAGGTCGCGGCTCTGGATGAAGACCTCGTCGCCGTCGCGGAAGACGATGGCTCGGAAACCGTCCCACTTGGGTTCGTACTGCCAGCCGGCGCCGACGGGAATTGCGTCGGTGAGCTTTGCCAGCATTGGCTCGAGCGGAGGCTCGAAGGGCAGTTTCATTGTGCTAAGGCGCCCGGTCGTAGCCGAGGAGATGCATCCCGCGCTCGAACTCGGGCTCGCTGATCTCTCCTCGGGCGTACCGATAGCGCAGCTGCTCGGCGGCAGGATCGTAGTGAGGCCGCGCCGTCTCGGCGTTCGACCGCCGCACCAACATGACGATCAGCCATACGATGGCGACGGGGATGGCCAGAGTGATACCGATCGATAGAAGCCACATCAGCCAGATGTCGCCGCCAAACCCGAACATCATCTCGCCCCTCCAACTGCCGCCGCCATGGCCGCCATTCTAGGCGGGCGCGAGCCGAGAGCGGTCAGGGTTGCGCGGCGAGCGTCTTCCAGGACCAGCTGGTCGATGCCACCAGCCGCTCACCCGCTGCCAGCGACGTGAGGCCGGTTTCGGCGCACCCTGCCCCGGCGAGACGGATCGCGTCCGGCCACGCCGTCAGGGGTTCGACCGCAGTCGCCTCAGGGCGCGTACACACAACGATGGCACTGATGGGTGCCTTGAAATCCATCGTCAGCTCCAGGTCCGGCCAGCTGACCGACACCGGCGGGCGAACCGCGGCGTACGCATCGTCGAGGGCCTGGCCGTTCAGGCACGGGGCCGATCGCAGGTCTGTCCGGGTGTCGACGGGTACCAGCTCACCCGTCGGAATGAGGTCCGGCCCGAGCCTCAAGACGTTGTCGCTCTGGACCCCGACCCGGAGCGGACCGCTCGCGTTCAGGAACCACGGGTGCCAGCCGAGCGCAGCCGGCATCGGCTCCTCGGCGAGAATCTCGGCCTCGAGAGTGAGGCGGCCGCGAGAGATGGCGATCCGTTGGGTCATCGAGCCTCCGAAGGGCCAGCGCTCACGATCGATCCGGCAGGTCAGCGTCACCGACGACACGGTGCTTTCGGTGACGGCCCACTCGTTATCGAAGCCGGCGCCGTGGATCGAGTGGCGGCCGCCGTTCAGTGGCAGTCGCACGGTCCGGCCGCCCCAGGTCACGAGGCCATCCTTGACTCGACCGGCGAAAGGCGCCATCAAGTAGCAGCCCCAAGCGATCGAAGGCTCCAGCCCTGCCGCGGGCCGGCCGAGGATCCGTTCCTGCCCGTGCAGGCGAAGCGAGGAGACTCGGCCGCCGGCGGCTGTGTCGACCGCCAGTCCGTCGATGTGGTCGCCGAGGGTGACGATCATCTCGCTCCGTGGGCACCTCCGACCGCCGCGAGCGCCAGGCGGCGAACCTCACGATTCCTGGCGATCGCAGTGTCGTCGCGAGGCAACGAGTCGAAGATAGTGCCTCGGTCGGTCCGCCACCGCGCGGCCACTGCTTGCGGCGCTTCGTCGGACTGAGTCGCAGCCGCCTGGACCGCAGCCCCGATCGCCACCAGTTCCGTGGCGTCGGGAACGGATACCGCGCGCCCGGAGAGTCGCCGGCTCACGTGCTGCCAGGCCTCTCCTCTGGCGCCCCCGCCGATGAGTATCAGGGGCGCTGCGGGATCGACTCCGGACGAGCACGCGTCGATGATGTCCAGGGCATCGAGCAGGCCCATGATCGCGCCTTCGTAGGTGGCCATCAGGATGGATCGAGGATCTGTGTGGTGGCGCAGCCCGAAGATGGCCGCGGCCGCGTCGGGTATGTTGGGAGTGCGCTCGCCGTCGAAATAGGGCAGCGTCACGACGCCATCGCTGGCCGCAACGTCGTTCCGGTCCAGCCCCAGCCAGGCAGCCACGCGATCCACCGCCAGAGTGCAATTCAGCGTGCAGGCGAGAGGCAGGAAGCGGCCCGAAGCGTCGGCGAACCCCGCGACGTTCCCGCTCGGGTCCGCGGTGCGCGTCTCCGAGACCATATAGACCGTGCCGGACGTGCCCAGGCTGAGCACGGGAATCCCGGCCCTGAGACCCAATCCGAGCGCCGCGCCCATGTTGTCGCCGGTTCCCGCGCCGACGAGGGTGCCTTCCGCCAACCCGGTCGCAGCCGCAGCGACGGCACCGACTTCGCCGGCCGGCTCGATCGGGCCCAGGAGACGCGGCAGGAATTCCGCCGGCAAACCAAGTTCCGCCAACGCCAGAACATCGGGCGCGTATTCTCCCGTGACGCTCGACCACCAGGCCGTGCCCGAGGCGTCGCCGCGATCCGTCACGGCCGAGCCGGTAAGCCGCTCGGTCAAGTAGTCGTGAGGCAGCCGTATGGCCGCGGTCTGGGCCGCGAGTTCCGGCTCGCAGCGCCGCATCCAGGCCCATTTCGAGGCCGTGAACGAGGCCACCGGTACAACGCCGATACGGGCCGCCCACGCGTCGGCGCCGCCCAGCGCCGTGACGAGCCGATCAGCGTCCGGGGCCGAGCGCGTGTCGTTCCAGAGCATTGCCGGGCGCACCGGCTTGCCGGACGAATTCAGGCAAACCAGACCGTGCTGCTGGCCGGCCACGGAGATCGCGGCGATCTGGTCGGCGAAGCCTGTCCGCGCCAGAGCCTCGCCCAGCGCGTGCCACCAGACATCCGGATGAGTCTCCCGTGCGCCGGCGGTACCCGTGACGACGTGATCGGCACGGCCTGCCCCAACGACTTCGCCGCTCTCAGCGTCGACCACGACGACCTTGGTCGCCTGGGTGGAGCAGTCGACTCCACCGACCAGAGTTCTCAATGCGCTCCCTCGCTGCGGACAAACTCCCGGGCTAGCGCTCGCCCATCAGCAGTTCCATCACCAGCTGGTCGAGATGCTCGTTGCGATAGCCGCGCGTTGCGAGTGCGTTCGGGTCGCCGGGAGCGGCGCGTAGAGCGGCTGCCGCGTCCGCAGAGTATGCGCCGATCGTGGGCACCGCCAACTCAGAGACGCTCGAATCCACAAGCGCGGCAGCGATCTCCGGATCGTCGGCGAACCTGGCCGCCTTGTCGCGAAGCATCAAGTAGGTCCGCATACAGCCGGCGGCGAACTCCCAGACGCCGTCCGCGTCCTCGGATCGGTAGGCGTGCGCATCGAAATGGCGGGGTCCCTGATAGCCCGACTCTTCGAGCAACTTGACCAGGAAGAAGGCGTCCTTGAGGCCCTCGGAGCCGAAGCGCAGATCCTGGTCGTAGCGACCGATCTTCTGGCCGTTGAGATCGATATGGAAGAGCTTGCCGTGCCAGAGAGTCTGGGCCACGGCGTGGTAGAACGACAACCCGGACATGGTTTCGTGCGCCGTCTCGGGGTTGAGCCCGACCATCTCGGGATGCTCGAGCGAGCCGATGAACGCCAGCGCGTGTCCGACAGTCGGCAGGAAGGCATCGCCGCGCGGCTCGTTCGGCTTCGGTTCGATCGCGAAACGCATCGGGTACTTGCTATCGAGCACGTAGCCGCACAGGAAGTCGATCGCCTCGCGATATCGATCGAGGGCATCCGCCGGCCGCTTGGCTGCCATTGCCTCGACGCCTTCGCGCCCGCCCCAGAAGACGTAAACCGGCGCGCCGAGCTCGGCGCCGAGGTCGATCGCGCGCATGGTCTTGGCAATCGCGTAACGGCGAACACGCCGGTCGTTGGACGTGAAGGCGCCGTCCTTGAAGACGGGGTGGTTGAAGAGATTGGTCGTGGCCATCGAGACCACCATGCCGGTCTCGTCGAGGGTCTTGCGCAGGCGGGCCACGATCTGATCGCGCTCTGCCGGCGAGGCGTCATACGGAACCAGGTCGTCGTCGTGCATCGAGATGCCGAAGGCGCCGAGTTCCGCCAGCTGGCGGACGCTGTCGTTGGGGTCGAGCCGGGGCCGGGTCGCCTCACCGAACGGATCGCGCCCACTGTTGCCCACCGTCCACAGTCCAAAGCTGAACTTGTCCTCGCGGGTCGGCCGATACGCATCGCTATTGGCGACGCTCTCTAGCAGGACCATGAATCCGACCTCCAAAACTAACTCGCTTCCGGTGCCGCCCGAAATTGGGGCGTCGCCTGAGGCCTGCAACTTTGACATCACTCCGGCCACGGCCGATTCCCGCCGGGTCGCGTTGCGGCTTCTGCAATCGTATGCCGCACATCCTACGTCGGCAAGCCCCCAGGGACTCTTGACTAGTAAAGCATGCGTATGCTACATAGGTATGCGGCCGAACGCCGGTGGCTCTGCCAGTCGAGGCGACCCTGCCGACCGGGACGGCAACAGGCCAGCTGTTGGCCGGTTATGAATGTTCCAGGCAGGGGAGGAGGCGCCGATCAGCGAACCCGTTCGGGACGTCAGGTCATAGGCGGTCAGGTCGAATTGGCGGCTCGATCGTCTGGAGAAGGGTTGAAGGAGGATCGATAGTGAAACTGTTCCCGCAGCGGCTCCTGGGTGGGGCTGCCGTCATCGCTCTGGTCGTCGGCGCATGCTCATCGAGCGGCGGCACGGCCAGCCCGTCCGTTTCAGGATCGGCATCGGCCCCGGCGCCGACCGGCACTACCGCGCCGACCGCAACGACCCTCAAGCCCGTCACGATCGAGTGGTGGCACATCACAACCACCGACCCGGGCAAGGCCGTCTTCCAGGGAATCGCGGACGCTTACGTTGCTGCCCACCCCAACGTCAAGATCAACATCACGATCCTCGAGAACGAGGCCTTCAAGACCAAGCTCGCGACCGCGATGCAGTCCGGCCAGGTTCCTGATCTCTTCCAGTCCTGGGGCGGCGGCATCATGGCCGCTCAAGCCGACGCCGGCATGCTCAAGGACATCTCGTCAGACATCGCGTCGTGGAAAGACACAATCAATCCCGGTGCGCTGAGCATCTATGCCTACAAGGGCAAGCAGTACGGCATCCCGTGGGACATGGGCATGATCGGGGTCTGGTACAACAAGGCCCT
>CAZRUC010000074.1:0-8934 GCA_964603175.1 uncultured Anaerolineaceae bacterium | reverse complement strand
CTTCCGGGAGACCGACAAGCGGCCCCCGGCTCCGACGAATGCATCGATGATGACCCACACTCGATAAGCGAGGATCAGAAGGTCGAGCGCCAGAAACGTCGTCAGGAATTGCTGGGAAACCAAGGTCGAGATGATGTCGTGGCGGGCGAACAGCCAAATGCAGACGGCGGCGACCACCATCGCGAGGGCAGGCAGAGCCACCACCAATCCTCGTCGCGGCTTCCCTGCAGAGGCCTGACCCAGGCCCGGAAGCAGGAAGGACAGAGTGGCTGCCGCGATCGGAGATCGCAGGACTTTCCTCGCGCCGGCCGTGATGCCGGCTATGGCCTTCGTCCGCCCCGGAGACCTAAATCGCATCCGTTACCCTCGTTATCGCCCCCGCGACGGCCGCCGGGGATGCCCTCGCGAGCCGTTCCGACGTGCGTACTATGCACGATAAGGAGCCTCCGTGCTCCCGGAATACCCGCATCTGGGTGGCCGGGAAGCCTGGGAAAGTGCCGCCCTCGGAAGCGACGGCTGTCCCACCGTGCAGGTCGCGCAGCCCGACTGAGACGCCCGAGGCAAGGGTATGGCGCCCCTGCTTGCGACTTGTCCCGGCAGGCGATCCGCGTCCGTCCGATCTTCTGACCTGATCCAGCTCGGATCGCGTTAAGTAAGTGTGGTCCGAGTCTGCGGTCAGCCCGCGCCGGACCGGCACGAACGAGGTCCCCCGCATGGATTCGTCGCATAGTCCCAAACGCCCGTCCCGAAGGCTTCTCCTGGTTGTGCTGGCCGCCCTAGTGCTGGTGGTCGCCGCGGGTGGTGTCTACGGCGCCTGGTACATCCTCATCGGCCCGTCCAGTCCCGCGGCGGTGACCGGCGCCGCGATCCCCTCCGGAGCCAGCGTTCCCGCGCCTGCTTCGCTGGACGGCACCTGGAAGGTGGACGCGAGCCTCGGCAGTTTCAGCGACTTCAGTTCCACCTGGGCGGGCTATCAGGTGAAGGAGCAATTCGCGGGTATCGGCGGTCATACGGCTGTGGGCCGGACGCCGAACGTGACCGGATCGATGACCCTCACAGGCGGGAGCGTCGGCGACGTTCAGATAACCGCGGACCTCACTGCCCTGAAGAGCGACGACGCCCGGCGCGACGGCGAGCTCGGAGACCTGGGCATCCAAACGAACACGTTTCCAAGCGCCGTCTTCAAGACCACGCAGCCGGTCGTCCTGACCCTTCCGGCTGAGGGCAAGATCGTCAGCGTGACCGCCACCGGGACACTGACCCTCCATGGCGTGACCAAGCCCATCCAGATCGCGCTCGAGGCTCAGCGGCAAGGTGGCATAGTGGCCGTGTCCGGCTCCACCAATATCGTCTTCGCCGACTACGGATTCCAGGGGCCCACGAGCCTCGTGGTCGTATCCGTCGAGGACCATGGGATCATGGAGATGCACCTGCTCTTCACCCACGCGTGATCCAACGAAGGAGACACGGCCTTGTCGTTCCTGCGGTTCCTCGGCGCGAAGTCTGCTGCCAGTGTCCCGACTGAGCGGCCCCAACTCGAAAGCGAAACGGAGGCCGTGCGGCGTATCGTCGCCCGGCTCGAGACTCTTCCGCCCGAGACGGCCCGCTCGCTGGCAGGCATGGCCTATGTCCTTGCTCGGGCCGCCAATGCCGACCTGAACATCAGCGACGTCGAGACCGCCGCGATGGTGCAGGAGTTGTCCGGCTCGGGACTGGACGAGGCGCAGGCCGTGCTGGTCGTGGAAATGGCCAAGCTGCAGGAACTCACGACCGGCGGGACGAGCGACTACCTGGTCACCCGCGAGTTCCGGGAGCATTCGACGATGGAGCAGCGCATGGCGCTCCTCCGAGCCTGCTACCACATCGCCGCGGCCGATGATTCGATCACGTCGATGGAGAACTCCTCGCTCGTCGAAATCGCCAGCGAGCTCGATATCAGCCGCGAGGAGGCGGCTCAAATCCGCGCCGAGTTCGCCGACAAGATCTCCGCGCGCTTCGGGTTCTCGAGTGGGGCGGGCGGCACCGGCGCCTGAATCCACGAGCCCCCGCGCTCGGTAAGCTATCCCGCGTGTCAGCCTCCGGACGGAAGCCTTGAGCGCCTACCTTCGAAGCTCCGCCGAAATCGTCCGCAGTTACCTGCGGATCGCCGCCTTGGTGCCGACCGGCGGGAGGTGGCTGGCCGGCGCGCTCGTCACCCTGAACCTGATCCTGGGCGTCTTGCCCGTGGCTTTCATCGTGGCCACGAGCGTGATGATCGGGCGCGTCCCAGCGGCAGTAGCGAGTGGCGTCGGCTCCGCGGACTGGGTCGCGCTCGTCGTGGCTTTCGTGATCGCTGCCTCCGCCTTCGTGGCTCAGCAGATCGTCGCGCCTCTCCAGGCGGCCCTCGGTGAGTTGCTCGCGCGAAGGATCGACGGCCTGGTGTTTCAGCGCCTCATAGGCGCGTCGCTCCAGAGCACCGGGATCGGCCCGCTCGAAGACCAGCGCCTCCTGGACGCCCTGACCGAGGCGGCCACGACGCTCGAAAACGCCTTCCGAACGCCCGGCATCGCGTGCGCCGGCTTGCTGGCCCTGATCGCCCGGTACACGCAGCTCGTGGGCTGCGCGCTCCTGGTCGGCCTCGTCTTCTCGTGGCCCGCCGCGTTGGCTCTCATCGCTGCAACGATGGTGTTCCGCAAAGGCAACCGCGGCGGCCTGCGACTCTACTCTCGCGTATTCACACGGACCATCGGGCTGCGGCGCGAAAGCCAGTATTACCGCGACATCGCGATGCGCTCGACTGCGGCCAAGGAGATCCGGGTCTTCGGCCTGGCCGACTGGCTGACGGACCAGTATCGACGCCTGACCCTGGACTTTCTGAGCCCGGTCTGGTCCGAACGCCGGCGCATCTACCTCGGGCCCTACATCCTGTACACCGCCTTCGGTTTGGCCGTGGCGGCGATTGCCCTGGCATTCCTCGGTCGCGCCGCCGCGATCGGCGCGATCTCGCTCACCCAGCTGACCCTCGCCCTCCAGGCATCTCTCGCGGCGCTGCGGTTGGGCGAGTTCTATCCCGAGGCGGACACGCAGACGCAGTTCGGGATGCTGGCCCTCGACGGCGTCCAGGGCTTCGAGCTAGGCGTGGCGGCTTTCGACGAGCGCGCCGTCCAACTCGACCCCCGCGCCGATCCACACGACCTGCCGCATCGGGAAATCCGGTTCGACGGCGTGGACTTCCGATACCCAGGCTCCGACAGGGCAGTCCTCGACGGGCTCGACCTCGTCATTCCCGCCTGCCGCTGCACGGCGATCGTCGGGCTCAACGGCGCCGGCAAAACGACGCTCGTGAAGCTGCTCGCCCGCCTCTACGAACCGAGGGGCGGCCGCTTGTTGGTGGACGGCATCGACGTCCGATCGTTCGGCGTGGACGAGTGGCGCCACCAGATAGCCGTCATCTTCCAGGACTTCAACCGCTACGAGTTGAGCGCTGCCGAGAACATCGGCTTCGGGGCGGTGGAGCTGGCCGGCGATCGAGACCGAGTCCGGAAAGCGGCGCGCCGGGCCGGCATGCTCGCCACGCTGGAGCGACTGCCACGCGGTCTCGATACGCCTCTGGCCCGCCAATACGAGAACGGGACAGAGTTGTCAGGTGGCCAGTGGCAGCGCGTTGCCATTGCACGAGCGCTATTCGCCCTCGAGAGCGGCGCCTCGATACTGGTTCTCGACGAGCCGACCGCGGCTCTGGACGTTCGGGCCGAAGCCGCGTTCTTCGACAAGTTCCTCGACGTTACGCGCGGGGCCACATCGATCCTGATCTCGCACCGCTTCAGCAGCGTTCGCCACGCCGACAACATCGTCGTCCTCGACGGCGGCAGAGTCATCGAGCAGGGAAGCCACGAGGAGCTGCTCGCGTTCGACGGCCGCTACGCCCAACTCTTCCGGCTTCAAGCCGAGCGCTTCGCCGAGGACGAGGCCGACTCCGAGCGCGTCGATGCGGCCGACCTGGCCGGTGATGCCATGGCCGGCGAGGCGGAGGTCATCTCGTGACCGAGACCCTCGGGAGCGCGTTCAAGCTCCTCCAGCTGTCCTGGCGCCAGAACCGCTTCAAGACGGGCGCATCGCTCGTGCTCGTCATGGGCAACGCCCTGGCCGCGCCGCTGATGGCCCTCACCCTCAAGTGGATGACGAACGCCGCGATCGGCGGAGATTCCGCCACGGCCGCGATCGCGGGCTTCGCGGTGGCGGTGTGCGTGATCGGCACCCTGACACTGGGCCACTTCGCCCACATCGCCTACTTCGAGCTGTCCGAGATCAACCAGCTGACGATGGAGGAGCGACTCATCGACCTCGCCAACGGGTCGGCCGGTATCGAACACCACGAGCGCGCCGAGTACGCCGACCGCCTCACCGTTCTGCAGCAGGAGCTTCGCCAGATGCAGGACGGGTTTTATGCGGTTCTGGCACTCCTGAGCCTGGCGGTGGCCATCGCACTGACTGGCGTCCTGCTGGCGCTCGTAAACCCCGTGCTGCTACTTCTGCCTCTGGTCGCGTTTCCGCCTCTGTACACGGGCAGGCGGGCGCAATCGATCATGGACCGAGCCCGCGAACAGACCGCCCGCGACACGCGCCTGGCGATGCATCTGTTCCGGATGGCGACCGGCGCTGGACCCGCGAAGGAGTTGCGAGTCTTCCGTCTCCAGAACGAGATCAAGCGCCGTCATTTCGAGCTCTGGGAACGCACGACGCGGCGGCTCTGGCGCGCGGAACTCCAGGCCATGATGTGGCGGGCTGCGGGGCAGATGGTATTCGCGGCCGGGTATGTCGCCGGCGTCTTGATCGTCGTGAACGACGCGATCTCGGGCCACCGCAGCGTGGGCGACGTGGTCCTGGCGATCACGCTCGCCGCGCAGGTGAACCAGCAGGTTTCGACGGCGGTATCGCTTCTGCACAACCTGCAGCGGATCGCCAACGCTTTCAAGCGGTTCGAATGGCTAGAGCGCTACGTCGCCGAGCGTGAGCCCAAGGCAGCGGACCTGCCGGTCCCGGCCCGAATCGAGCACGGCATTCGCCTTGAGAACGTGGCCTTCGCCTATCCGGGCACCGAAAGGGCCGTGCTGTCCGGGGTGAACCTGGACCTGCCTGCAGGCTCAACCGTGGCAATCGTTGGTGAGAACGGTGCCGGCAAGAGCACCCTGGTGAAGCTGCTGTGCCGTTTCTACGAACCGACTGAGGGCTCGATCCTGATCGACGGCTGTGACTTGCGCCGCATCCCACTCGCCGAGTGGCGGTCGCGCATCACCTCGGGCTTCCAGGACTTCGCTCGATTCGAGTTCGTGGCCCGCCGTACGGTCGGCGTGGGCGACTTGCCCTCCCTCGACGAGGCGCCGGCTGTGGAGGCGGCTTTGGAGCGCGCCCATGCCTCCGACATCGTGGACCGGCTGTCCGAAGGGCTCTCCACCCAGCTCGGCAAATCCTATGCCGACGGCACCGAGCTATCGGGCGGGCAGTGGCAGAAGCTTGCGCTGGGCCGGGCCATGATGCGCGAGATGCCGCTGCTGCTGGTACTCGACGAGCCCACCTCGGCTCTCGATGCCGAGGCCGAGCACGCTCTCTTCGAGCGCTACGCCGAAGGGGCCCGGCGCGTCGGGAAGGCGACGGGCGGCGTCAAGGTGCTCGTCTCTCATCGCTTCTCCACCGTGCGCATGGCCGATCTCATCCTCGTGGTGGCCGACGGGCGCATCGTCGAGGCGGGACCGCATGCGGCATTGATGCGCCAACGAGGCCTCTATGCCGAGCTGTATGAGCTGCAGGCGAGCGCGTACGAGTAGGGGCCGTGGCGGCGGACTGCGGGGAGCTCATGCAATAGCGTGGGTCAGCTGGAGGAAGCCGGCCGGCGCGGCCTCTGGAGCGCCTCCGGCGCTGTGTCGGCCGCTCCGGCCTGTGCTTCCTCCGGCTTCCACTCTGCTGCCCGCCAGACTCGGGTCTGGGGCCGGAGAACGACGCACTCGACTCGCCACGCAGACCCGCGTTTTCGAGCCTCAGGCGTCCGGTTCCTGTCAAAGTTGAGAAATCAGCTCCGCCCGATCCGCCAGCCGGCAGCGGGTCGCCTGATAGACCAAAGATCGGGAGTTCAAACGTGACAACGAGCGCAGGCAAACTCGTCAGGGATCGCATTCCCGAGATTCTGGCCCGCAGAGGGATCGCGGCCGAGATCCGCATTGCCGATCGGTCGGAAATGCTTGGTCTCTTGCAGGCGAAACTCGTTGAGGAAGCGGCTGAGTTTTCGGCAGCGAACGATCCCGAAGCCAGAACCGATGAGCTGGCCGACCTGCTCGAAGTCTTTCTGGCCCTGAGCCGGCTCTGCGGCACCGACCTCAACTCGGTCGAACGCGTGCGGGCCCGGAAGACCGCAGATCGCGGTGGGTTCGAAGCGCGAGTCGTGTTGATCTCGGCCGAAGAGAAAGCGGTTGATCCCCAGACCGGAGGCTAGCTCACGACCCGGTTGCGCCGAGGAGGTTGACCAGCAGATCGAGACGATCTTGCTGAGCCTGGACGTTGAGGGCGTGGTCCGCGTCGTACCAGTTGAGCTTCAAGGTCGGCATCGAGCTCGGATCGAGCTCGTTCCAATCGGCGCGCGAGTAGTACGGGTCGGCCGTGCCGAGCTGCATCAAGACGTGCGCCGACGCTATTTGCCGAACCCAGACGATCGGGTCGAAGTCTTCCAGCCCCGGGCCGCCCATGACCCCGTAGTGGGGGAAGAAGGCCATCAGAACCGAGACCTGCATCCGGCGGCCTTCGGAGCCGGCAAACACCGATCCTTGAACCGCTCCCAGGCTGTAGCCGACGAAGCCGATGCGGTTGGGGTCCACCTTCGGCTGAGCTACGAGGAGGTCGACGGCTCGGGACATCTCCCGAACCTGCGCGGTTATCGCCTCGGGCGTCCAGCCCTGCATTCCGTCGACGCTCGGGCTGGTTATCAATATCGAGGCAACGCCGCGTCCGGCCAGGAGTTGGGCCTCGGGCAGGAATTCCGACCTGCTCTCGCCAGAGCTGTGCTGGAAGAAGACGGCCCCGAATGGGCCTTCGCCCTTCGGGAACACCAGGTACGCCTCAACGGGTTCGCCTGCCGCGCCTGCATAGGTGATGTCGTGGACGCTGACGCCGGAGTCTTCCGCGACCGAGTTCTCTATCAGTCCGAACGGGCGGGTCCTGTCGAACTCGATGCGGGTGTCGGCCGTCGGAGTTGCGGTCGGCGAAGCAGCGGCCGAGGCTACGGCGGCGCGACTTGGGCTCGTGCCTACCGAGCTCGCGGCGCTTCCGGAGCAGGCTCCGGCGACGACCACCACTACGACAAGCGCGAGCGCCGCTTTGATCCGGGGAGAGACGGGAACGGTCATGTGACTCCTTGAGGCCTGACCGCGCCATCGCGCCGTTCATCGATCCAGACGAACCCAACTTCGGCTTTGTTCACCGAAAGTGGCGGTCGCGACCGCCGGACAGCGGGTAGACTCGAACGCGAACCCGCGGAATTCACGGAGGAGGGGCATGGACGCCGCCATCGAGGCGAGAGGGTTGGTCCGGCATTTCGGAAGCGTGCCGGCCGTCGATGGGGTCGACCTGTACGTGCCGCGTGGTTCCGTTTACGGCTTCCTGGGGCCCAACGGCTCGGGCAAGACCACGACCATCCGGCTCCTAGTCGGTCTATTGCATCCGGATCGCGGATCCATAAGCCTGCTGGGAGGCTCGCCTCACGAGGCCTCGTGTCTGGCGCAGGTCGGTGTGATCGTCGAGCGACCGGCCTTCTACCCGTATCTCTCCGCTCACGAGAACCTCCGGCTGTTTGCGACCCTGGCACGGATGCCGTCGGCCGCCGGTTCGGCAGCGGCGGACCGGGCGCTTGGAGCGGTGGGGCTTTCGACCGTCTCGCGGCGCAAGGTCGGCGGCTTCTCGACGGGCATGAAGCAGCGGCTTGCCATGGCGCTCGCGCTCTTGCGGGACCCAACGCTCGTCATCCTGGACGAGCCGACGAACGGGCTCGACCCGGGAGGCGTCGTGGAGGTTCGTGGCCTGATCGGAGAGTTGGCCCGGAGCGGTCGAACGGTCTTCCTGTCGACGCATGTCTTGACCGAAGTCGAGCAACTTTGCGACCGCGTGGCTGTCCTTCAGCGCGGCCGGCTCGTCGCGGAGGGCCTGACCAAAGAGCTCCTGGAGCGTGGGCGGCAGTTGGCGATCACCTTCGATACTCGGGAGGAAGCGGTAGGCGCGGCGCGAGTGCTCGCGGAGGCGGGGCTAGTGTCGGAGCCTGCGGAGGACGGTGAGAGCACGCTGCTGGTCACAGCAGACCGGCTCGGATCGAGCGCGGTAAGTCGCCTGTTGGCCGGTCAGGGGCTCTACCCGGCCGAACTGGTGGTCAGGCGGGCATCTCTGGAATCGGTCTTCCTTCAGCTAACAGACGGCGTGTGATGGGTTACCTGCTGCGCGCCGATTGGCTGCGTATCCGGCGCCGTTGGGACGTCTGGATCATCGTGCTCGGCATCCCGGCACTGGGCCTGCTCGCGTATTTCACCGGCGCAATGTCCGCCGGCAACAACCAGATCCAAACCTCGGGAGATGTTCCCCCCGAGTTCCAGCTGCAGCTTGCCGCCCAAATTGCCGCGGAGAAGGCCTTCTCGGCGCTGCCGTATCAGTTCCCTCGGAGCATCACCACGATGGTGGGAGGAGCCACCATGTGGCTACTCCTGGGGGCTGCGTACCTGACCGCGTCGTTGCTGGGTAACGAGTTTTCCTGGGGCACGATCCGGAACGTAGCCCTCTTCCAACCGGGGCGGCTGCGCTATCTCGGTGCTCGCCTGACGTGGATCGTCGCTCTCGTGCTCGTGGCGTTCGTCGCGGTGACGGCCCTCGGGGCGATCGCGCCGGCGATCATCCGGGTCGATCCGGGCGATCCATCAGCGCTGA
>CAZRUC010000073.1:0-8941 GCA_964603175.1 uncultured Anaerolineaceae bacterium | reverse complement strand
GCCGGCGTCTTCTACGCCTCCAAGGTGACGATCATCAGCCCCGATAGCTTCCTGTTCGCGGTCAGCTTCACCATCCTGGCGATGGTCGTTCTGGGCGGCATGGGCAACGTGTGGGGTGTGGCGGCGGGTGCTTTCGTCGTCTACGAGATCCAGAGCGAGCTCCTGAAGCAGATGAATGGATTCGTGGCCAACCTCAACCTTCCCGCAGTGAATCTCGGCTTCATGACCTTCGACCTTTCCAAGGTCGACTTCCTGCAGTACCAGTTCCTCCTGTATGGCCTCGCGCTAGTCGGGATGATGCTGCTGAGACCCGAGGGCCTCTTCCCGAGCCGGCGCCGGCAGGCCGAGTTGCATGACACAGACGACGCCGATGCGGCGAACCAGGAGTTGGTGGAGGCATGACAGCCGGCACACCTCCCCAGGCCGTCCTTCGGACGGTCCATCTGACTAAGGCGTTCGGCGGCCTGGTCGCCGTCAAAGACGTGGACTTCGAGGTCCTGGAAGGCTCGATCACGAGCCTCATCGGCCCAAACGGCGCCGGGAAGACCACGCTCTTCAACGTCGTGGCCGGGCTGTCAGAGCCCACCGAGGGCCACGTGGAATTCCTCGGCGAAAGAGTTGTGGCACGTCCCGAGCGCGGCTGGCTGGAGCCGATCCTGTGGCTCCTTCCGCCGGCCGCGGCGTGGGCGCTGGCCTACCTGGCGGGCAGCGCCGGAGCCACCGCGGAGCTGGAGTTCATGGTCCTCGTGGGCCTGGGTCTTCTCATCACGACCTTGATCACGGCGATCATCAGGCCGGCCTGGTACGGTCGGCTGCTCGACAAGCTGGGAATCTTCAAGTCGGCGCGACCGAACGACATGGTCCAGGCCGGGATCGGACGGACGTTCCAGAACATCCGGCTGTTCGCGAACATGACGGCCGGCGAGAACGTGCTGGTCGGGATGCACGGGCACCTCAAGGCCAGCCCTCTCGATGCCGTGCTCAGAACTCGCAAACAGACGCGAGAGGAAGGCGCGTCGCGCACGGAAGCCTTGCGCCTGCTCCGATACGTCGGATTAGCCGGCCGGGACAACGAGCTTGCGCGAAACCTCCCGTACGGCGATCAGCGTCGTCTCGAGATCGCCAGGGCACTAGCCACCCGACCGAAACTCCTCCTTCTGGACGAGCCCACGGCCGGTATGAATCCTTCCGAGACCGCGACGATGATGCAACTCTTCAGCAGGATACGGTCCGAGCTAAACCTGCCGATCCTGCTGATCGAGCACGACATGCGCGTCGTCATGGGCATCAGCGACCGGATCACGGTCCTCGACCACGGCGAGAAGATCTCCGAAGGAAGTCCCGCCGAGGTGCGTGCCGACAGCCGCGTCATCGAGGCCTATCTCGGGAAGGGTGCCGTATGAGGCTCGGCCGCATATTCTCGACGCAGGCCGACGCCGCGTCCCCGGCGAGCGCGGTCCATGACGCTCCGCTGCTCAAACTCGACAACGTATATGCCTCGTACGGCCGGATCGAAGCTCTCCGGGGCATCTCGCTCGACGTGAGGCACGGCGAGATCGTGACCATGCTCGGTGGCAACGGCGCCGGCAAGTCTACGACGCTTCGGACCATCAGCGGTCTGATGCACCCGCGAAAGGGCTGCATCGACCTCGAGGGCCGCGACGTCACCGCCGTCCCGGCGCATCGGCTCGTCAAGCTCGGCATCGGCCACTCGCCCGAAGGCCGGCGCATCTTCAACCGCCTGAGCGTTCTCGAGAACCTCCAGATGGGGGCCTACTCGCGCCACGACAAGGCGGAGATATCCTCCGACTACGACCGCGTTTTCGGGCTCTTCCCGCGGCTCCAGGAACGCCGCAGCCAGTCGGCCGGCACGCTCTCAGGCGGCGAGCAGCAGATGCTCGCAATCGGTCGGGCGCTGATGGCCCGGCCCAAGCTGCTGTTGCTCGACGAGCCGTCGATGGGCCTGGCTCCCGTCCTGGTCGAGCAGATCTTCGCGATCATCAAGGACATCAACTCCCAGGGAACCACGATCCTGCTGGTCGAGCAGAACGCCCAGATGGCTCTCCAGGTGGCGAGTCGCGGCTATATCCTCCAGACCGGCAAGATCGTTCTCGCCGACACCTCGGCTAACCTGGCAGCGAACGAAGAGGTCAAGAAGGCCTATCTGGGCGCGTAGCGCCCCCTTTGCTCGTAGCCGCGACTCGACTCTCACGGACCGACGAGCGCGACATCTGACACGCGAGGCCGACCGAGCCGCTACCTGACCACGCGCCCCGTACCGCCGCGGAGGACCCGTTCCACCTCGTCTCGGGTGGCCATGCTCGCGTCGCCCGGCGTCGTCATCGCCAGCGCCCCGTGCGCGGCGCCCCACTCGACCGCCTCTGCCGGCGAGAGGCCGGAAAGGAATGCGTAGACGAGCCCGGAGGCGAACGAATCGCCGCCACCCACTCGGTCCAAGACCTCGAGGTTGGGCCGCATCTGCGCCTGATGGAGCTCCCCGCCAGCCCACAGGATTGCGCCCCAATCGTTCCGTGAGGCGGTATGCACGGTCCGGAGCGTGGTCGCGACGACCCGCAGGTTCGGATACGCGGCGACCACGCGCTCGACCATTCCGCCGTAGCTCGCCGGGTCGAGTGTCGACAGGGACTCATCGATACCCTCCACCTCGAAGCCGAGCGCTGCCGTGAAGTCCTCTTCGTTGCCCAGCAGGACGTCGACCTGCGCGACGAGCTCGCGGTTGACCTCCTGCGCTCGAGACTTCCCGCCGATCGCCTGCCAGAGCGACGGTCGATAGTTGAGGTCATACGAGACGACTGCGCCGTGGCTCCTCGCCGCCTGCATCGCCTCGAGGGCCAGCGCGGGCGTCGTCTCCGAGAGTGCGGCGAAGATGCCGCCGGTGTGAAACCAGCGGGCTCGTTCCGTTCCGAAGACCGACTGCCAGTCCACGTCGCCGGCCTGGAGTTGCGAGGCGGCGGAGTGGCCACGATCCGAGCACCCGAGTGCCGACCTAATGCCAAAGCCGCGCTCGGTGAAGTTGAGCCCGTTGCGAGCCGCACGCCCGACGCCGTCGAACGGTCGCCAGATGAGATGAGACCGGTCGACCCCGCCGGCCAGGACGAGATCCTCGACGAGGCGGCCGATCGGGTTGTCCACGAGGGCCGTGACGATGGCCGTGCGCATGCCGAAGGTGCGGCTCAGGCCACGGGCGACGTTGTACTCGCCGCCACCCTCCCAGGCCCGGAACGTCCGAGCACGACTGATACGGTCCTCCCCGGGGTCGAGCCGCAGCATCACCTCGCCGAGTGCGACGCAGTCCCAGCGCGCACTTTCGGCGGACGCGATTTCGAGGATGCTCATCTTGCGCCTCCTTGGCCCGCCCTGACCCGCCGGACGATCCCGATCACGACAGCGGCGCGCGCCGCTATCTCCTCGAACCGTCCCGCCGCGATATCCGCGCGGGGCGCAACCCAGCTCCCGCCGCAGGCGAGCACCGACTCGATGGCCAGATACCCGGGCAGACTCTCGGCCGTGATGCCGCCGGTTGGATTCCACGTCATCCCCGCGTAAGGAGCGGCAAGCGCCTTGAGGTAGGGGAGGCCTCCGATCGGCTCTATCGGGAAGAGCTTCACCGCCGATAGGCCGAGCGAGAGGGCAGCCTCGACCTCGCTCGGGGTGCAGACGCCCGGCATCATCGGTAGCCCGATCCGTCCCGCGTGTTCCACGACGGCGCGGTTTAGTCCCGGTGCGACGAGCAACTTCACGCCGGCGTCGAGAGCGACGTCGGCCTGGCGAATCGACGTGACCGTACCGGCGATCAAGAAGACATTCGGTGCCCCGCGTGCGATCCGGCGGAGGGCTTCTGCGGCCGCCTCGGTCCTGAACGTCACCTCGACGATCGGCATGCCGCCGGCTTCGAGCGCCTGTGCCAGGGCGACCGCACGTCCGGCGTCCTCGACCTCGACCACGGGCACGACGCCCGCGGCGCGGAGTCGATCGGCGAAGGTCGCGGGTGCGCCGCCGGCGCCGGGGACGATGGCCATTGCCGATTCCTCCTGTCTCGAGACGAGCGCGGAGCCCGCGGACTCGGGCTAGTCCTTCTTCTCCAGATGGCCACCAAAGCCGAAGCGCATCGCGGATAGGACTTTGTCGCCGAAGTCGGCCTCTCCTCGAGACGCGAACCGCGAGTACAGCGCCGTGGTGAGGACGGGGGCCGGTGCGCTGACGTCGATCGCGGCGATGCTCGTCCACCGGCCCTCGCCCGAGTCGGAGACCCGGCCCGAGAAGTCCGCCAGGTCCGGGCTGGCGAGCATGGCCTGGGCGGTGAGGTCGAGCAACCAGGATGCGATGACGCTGCCACGGCGCCAAACCTCGGTCACGGCCGGCAGGTCGAGGCTGTACTGGTACAGCTCCGGCTCGCGCAGAGGCGACGTTTCAGCGTCGATCTCGCGCTGGTTCAGCCCCGCGCCCGCATGGTGCAGGATGTTGAGGCCCTCGGCGTAGGCGGCCATGACGCCGTACTCGATTCCGTTGTGGACCATCTTCACGAAGTGGCCGGCGCCTACCGGGCCGCAGTGCAGATAGCCCTGCTCCGCCTTGCTGGGCTCGCCGTCGCGCCCGGGCGTCCGTGGGGCCGCCGCGACTCCTGGGGCAAGCGCCTTGAACAGCGGATCCAGGCGTGCAACCGCGTCGTCGGGCCCGCCGATCATCAAGCAGTAGCCGCGCTCGAGGCCCCACACGCCACCGCTGGTGCCGCAGTCGACATAACTGATCCCCGCAGGCTCGAGTTCCTTCGAGCGGCGTATGTCGTCGCGGTAGTAGGAATTGCCGCCGTCGATCACGATGTCGCCGGCCCCGAGCAGGGGAGTGAGTTGATCCAGAGTAGCGTCGACCGAGGCCGCCGGAACCATGAGCCAAAGGATGCGCGGCTGCTCGAGCTTGGCCACGAGATCTGTCAGCGAACTGGCTCCGCCCGAAAGCCCGCCCTCGGCCACGAGACCGTCCACCGTTGCCTTGGTCCGAGCGTATCCGAAGACGGTATGGCCGCCTTGCAACCAGCGCCGCGAAATGTTGGCGCCCATTCGCCCGAGTCCGACGAGTCCGACTTGCATGGAAGAAACTCCTTGTTGGTCTTGGTCTGGCTAGAGTCTGGTGCCGACCCGGCAGGTTCGGTGCTTTGTCACCGGAGAGCCGCCGTCGTCAACGCTGGATCCGGGCGGAGCCGCCCCGAGCGAAGGCCTGAACCTGTTCGAGGGTGACCATGCTCGTGTCCCCCGGCGTCGTGGTGAGCAGAGCACCGTGGGCCCAGCCTAGTCTGACGGCTTCCTCCGCCGTGGCACCGCTGAGGAGTCCGTAGATAAAGCCCGATGCGAAGCCGTCTCCGCCGCCGACGCGATCCAGAACATCCAGCTCGCATGTGGGCGCGTGCACGGACCGACCATCGACCCAGGCCACGGCGCTCCAGTTGTGGCGCTGCGTGGAATGGACCTCCCGCAGCGTCGTCGCGACCGCCTTCACGGAGGGAAACTTCGCCCTGACATCGTCGATCATCCCGAGGAAAACCGCCGGGTCCAGTGCGGACGTTGCCTTCACCTCGGGGCCTTGAATGCCCAGGCTCTTCTGCAGGTCCTCTTCGTTGCCCAGCAGGACGTCCACGTTCGATACGATCTGGCCGATGATCGCTCGAGCCTTGTCCGCGCCTCCCCAGATGCTCCAGAGCTTCTCCCGGTAGTTGAGGTCGAAGCTCGTGACCGCCCCGGCCTTCTTCGCGGCTTGCATCGCTTCGATGATAAGCGGGCCCGTGGTCTCCGAAAGCGACGCGAAAATCCCGCCGGAATGGAACCAGCGCACCCCGCCCGAGAACAGCGCGTCCCAGTCGAAATCTCCGGGGGCGAGGCGTGCCGCGGCTTCGTTGCAACGGTTGTAGAAGACCACCGGCGCCCGGACGCCTAGGCCGCGGTCGCTGAAGACCGTCGCCATATTGGGCCCGGTGACGCCGTCGTGGACGAAGCGCTTGTAGATGGCCCGAACGCCTACTGCCCGGACGCGTTCGGCGATCAGGTCGCCGATGGGATAGTCCACCATGGCCGACACGATCGCGGTGTTCATGCGGAAGCAGTCAGAAACGTTTGCGGCTACGTTGAACTCGCCTCCGCTAACGTGAATGCTGCATTCGGTCGCTTTACGGAAGGGGATGATCCCGGGGTCGAGCCGGTGGACCAGCGCGCCCAGGGAGACCAGGTCCAGGGCACCTTCCGGAGGGATGATCAGCTGCGCCATGAGTTGCTCCAGTCTCGGATCGGTTGAAACGAAGTGGCGGTGGTCATGCCCGCGCTACCGAACGACCGGGACGGACGCGTCGTCCGGGTCCGCCCATTGCTCGTTGGGAACTCGCGCGTACCAGCCGGGCCGGCCCGGGTCGCGGTCGTACGGATAGCCACCGAGCTGCTGATAGAGAGCGGCGTAGCGGGCCACCTTCTCAGGGTCGAGCCGGACGCCGAGCCCGGGGCCGTCGGGGACCGCTATCGACCCGTCGCGATAAGGAAGCGGCCCACCCTCGATGATGTCGTCTGCAAGCTGGTGGTAGTGGGCATCCGCGGCGAACTGCATCGAGGGCAGCGCCGCCCCGAAGTGGAGCATCGTTGCGAGCTGTATGCCGAGTTCGCCCGACGAGTGGACGCCGATGCCGAGCTGGAACGTCTCGCAGACGGCGGCCGCCTTGAGGACGGGGCGGATCCCGCCCCAGAATGTCGTGTCGAGGAGGACGACGTCGACCGCGGGATCGCGGACGTTCGCCGCGAGCTGCTCGAGGTTGGTGACGACGGTGTTCGTTGCGATCGGCAGACCGACGGCCTGACGGACCTGGCGCAGGCCGTTCATCCCCCAGGTCGGATCCTCGTAGTAGTCGTTGCGGAGGCCCTTGATGGCATGCCCGACGCGAATGGCGTCGCGGACGCTGTATGACGCGTTCGGGTCGATTCGGAGAGCGTCGTCCGGGAACGTCTCGGCCAGGGCCAAGAAGCAGCGTAGTTCGTAGTCCGGCGGGAAGACGCCCGCCTTGAGCTTGTGCGTCCCAAAGCCGCAACGCGCCTTGAGGTCGCGAGCGTGCTCGACGAGCTGGTCGACCGTCCGGACCTCGCCGGCGCCGGTCGTCGAGTTGGGATACCTGAAGAACAGGTAGCTTGCGAACGGGACGGCGTCGCGCATCTTGCCGCCCAGCAAATCGTAGACGGGAACCCCGAGAATCTTGCCGATGGCGTCGAGGCAGCCGAACTCGAGCGCCGCATGGATCTGCGTCCGGTTGTCATAGAGCGCGGCGGTCGGATTGAGGATCTTGAACCAGAGCGCGGTCGCGTCGAAGACGTCGTGGCCGAGCAGCTTCGGCCGAAGCGATTCGACGGTCAGCTGAGCACTCTGACCGCCGCCGCCCATCTCGCCGAGCCCGATGACGCCGCTATCCGTTTCGATCTCGATGATCGTCCGGACGAATCGGCCCCAGTGGGCTCCGGCGGCATGGCGAAGCGGTGCCTCGAGCGGCACGCTGACGGTAGTCGCCCGCACGTCGGCGATCCTCGATCCGCGCGGCGGCTTCCTGGTCTGGTGTCCCAAAGCGTTCATCAGGGCGCTCCTCTCTCCGGCCCGGGCGTCTCAAGTTCCGACGGCCGCGCCCCGCGCGCGAGCACAGCGGCCCGGTCGAGGACCGTCCGCACAGGGACGCCGAGGCGTTCCGCCGCGGCCGCGGCGTCTGCGTATTCGGTTTGCATGGTTACGGGCTCGCCGTCGAGCAGGCCGCGTTTGACGCGAACCTCGAAGCCCTCGACATGAACGACGACTTCGTCGCGGGGCAGCGCCCGGCGGGCGACCGACCGCAAGCGGACTCCGAGCGTGGTGGAGTGGGCGAATAGGGCACGAGTCGTGGAGTCGATCGCCTCCTCGGCGACGAGCGCGGTAACAACGTTCCCGGGCCGGCCCTTGCGCATGACGACGGGCGTCAGCCACGCATCGACGGCGCCGGCCTGTACGAGCGCATCGAGGACCGCCGGCCAGAGCCGCGGATCGAGGTCGTCAACTGTCGCCTCGATTTCGATCAGATCGTCGCGGCGCCACGGAACCTGGACCGGCGCGAGGTCGGTGCCGACAACGACCCGCAGCACGTTGGCCCGCCCCGTCGGATCCGCGGAACCAGCGCCTATGCCGACGCTCGCGATGCGCATCGGCGGCACCGGGCCCCACTCGTCGGCGAGGATCGCGAGGAGCGCGGCACCGGTCGGCGTGCACAACTCCCCGTCGCCCCCGGCTGAGACGGGCGCGCCACGCCCTGCGAGGATCGCCAGGACCGCCGGGACCGGAACGGGCAGTGCCCCGTGCGCCGACTCGACGCTCCCCGAGCCCAGTGCGACGGTGCCGACGACGACCCGGGCACGCGGTTCCAGCAGGCCGAGCGCGTGAAGCGCGGCAGCGCAGCCGACGACGTCGGCGATGGAGTCCAACGCGCCGATTTCGTGCAGGTGGACCTGCTCCAGATCCTCACCATGGACCGCGGCCTCGGTCGTGCCGAGGAGACTCAGCACGTCTCGAGCGAAGGCGGCGACCGCGGGCACGAGGGCGGCTCCAGCCACGAGACTCAGGACATCGGCGACGGTTCGCGGGATGGCCGTTTCCTGTATCTGGACGTCGGCCATCGTCGCGCGCAACCCGTGGCGACGCACTTGCCGGGGGATGATGCGTATCGGCTCGACGCCCAGCGCACCGATTGCCGCGGCCACCGCCTCGACCGGAGCACCGGCGTCGAGCAGCGCGCCGAGCAGCATGTCACCGGACGCGCCGGCGGAGGCATCGATCCAGACGCAACTGCCGCGGTGTGCCACCGACTCTCCTCGCGTAAATGCGCAACTCGTTGCGTAAACACGCAACTCGTTTGTGCGGCAACCGGCCGAGTCTGGCA
>CAZRUC010000072.1:0-8972 GCA_964603175.1 uncultured Anaerolineaceae bacterium | reverse complement strand
CGCGCCTCATCGCGGTCACGGTTGGCATCAGGTACGCCCCGGCGATCTGCATGTCCGCGGGCCGAACGTCTGCCGGCGAGACACGCGACAGTGCGAGGGCGCCGGGGAGCCTGACGTCATACCCGAGGTCTTCAATGGTCTGGATCTCGAGGGCCGTAGCAGGATGGGCCGTGGCGGCTGCCTGGATCACCGCCGCGACGGTGAACGGCTGCGGATCCGTCCCGGCATCTCCGCTCCAGACGGACTGATCCACGACCATCATGGTCATGCAGACATCCTGGTGCGACCCGCACTGGCTGGCGTGCGAGTCGTGCGTGTGGACCCGAAGGATCGCCGGGCCCGTATTGAGATCGCCGAAACTCGCGAAATGGAATGTCGCCGCGCCGTCAAGTACAACGGGCGTGCCACCGGCATCGACACTCAGCCACAAGCTCGGACAGAAAGTGTTCAACCAGGAGTCCGGTGCGCTTGGATCTACATGGTCCGCCGGGCAGCCATGCCAGCCCTTGTACACGTCGAGCCACACGCCAACAAGGAAGGGAGTGGCGTCGGCGGTGGTCCTGGCCTTTGCCACGGCGTCGCTCCAACGCAGAACTGGCTGGCCGTCGAGCGTGCGCAGGATACCGTCTGGGTATCGATTGGGGTCGGGCGTTGGGCTCGGGCTCGGGCTAGGGCTGGGCCCACCGGCGGTGCTGTTCGTTGGGCCGGTACTGGGGACAGCGGCGATATTTCTTGCCTGGAACAACCCGACAGTCGTCGCGACCGCAACGACCGCGACGACTGCAACCATGGCAAGCCCGACGAGCGCACGGGGCCGTCGGGATCGAGGGTGCGGCCGGATCGGGTCGAGCAGCAGATCCGTCCCCGCGCGTCGCTCCTCGGACAGGAAGGCGGCACGGATTCGGGTTTCGGTTCGCTCGTCGTCGTCAGTCATCACGAAGCTCCTCGCGAAGTCGCGCCAACCCGACCTTGAGGTGGCCTTTTGTCGTGTTCTCGCTTATGCCCATTGCCGAAGCCACGTCGGCGACCGGGAGTCCGGCAAGGTAATGGAGCACCACCGCCGCTCGCGCCCGAGGCGGCAGCTGCGCCAGGGCAGCATGGACCGCGATAACGTCGGCATCGGGACCGGGCGTGGTTGGTATCTCCGCAATCTGAGGATTGAGCCGGATGACACGAACCAGTCGCCGCCTGAGTCGGAATGCCTCCCGTGTTTGGATCGCCAGGAGCCACGACCGCAGAGAAGCGGGGTCTCGAAGGTCGCCCACCTTGCGGGTCGCGATCTCGAGCGTGGTTTGGACGAGATCGCGAGCGTCGGATTCGTCACGGACCAGCGCTCGGGCTGCGGCGAGGAGCACGGGGGTATGGCGCCGCAGCGCCTCATCCAGCTCGGTCGCAACTTGCACGCCGTCCGATACCACGGTCGTGATGCCCCCTTTGGAAGGAACTTCGACCTCCGTCACCGCCAGGACCGCCACGCTCATGGCATCGCTCATAACCATACAGAGGCGGCGGGCCGGAAAAACGGGTGGGTCGACGAACCGGCAGCGATTCAGTTCCGCCGCGAGAGCGGCCGCTAGTGGGCGGCCAACCCCGTGGAGCGCGGCATCGCCAGCAGGAGGTTCTCCCGTGAAGCCGTGGGCGACTTTGGCCCGAAGAAGTGCCGCAGCAGGTCGTATTCCGTGTACGGGTGGTCGTCGGTGATGAGCGTGCCGCCGGCGGCGAACTTGTCAACGTCGCCACCCGTAAGCCAGATGTTGTCCATGATCTGCTGCTGCCAGGCTGCGGCCGTATTGACGCCGGCGGGAGAGTCGGGGGCGCTGGACAGGTCGTTGACGACGCCCGGCTTGGAGAGGACCGACTGGATGCCCGCATCGGTGATGTCGATCGGCGAGTCCGAGCCGAGCATCATCACGCCATATGTGGATGTCGCGGCCCCGAATACCAGGGTCACGTACTTGTAGACACTCGCGTAAGTCTTGACATGGCTACGCATCTCGTCGACCGTCTGGCCGCGGAACTCCCACTGCATCATCACGCCGCCTGGATTGAGCCGGGCTTTGGCGGATTGGTAGAACTCCTGAGAGAACAGCACCGCAGTACCTGAGCCATTCATCGGCGGGGGCGGATCCACGATCAGTAGATCGTAGGAATGGGTCGTGAGATCCACGTGGTTACGCCCGTCGGCGATCAGGATCTGGCCGTTGGGATCGGACTCGACCGCACTCGCGTCGGAGAAGAAGTTGCCCATCATTTCCGGCACCGTTGGGACCAGCTCCACGGCATCGACCCGAAGCCCATCCATCAGCGAACTGCGATAACTGGAGCCCATACCGAACGCGATCACGCACATGGACTTCGCGTTCGGCCGGACCATCAGAGGCAGGTGGGCCATCATCCGCGTGTCCGCGGTCATGCCGGTCATCGAATAGCCGCCCACGAACAGCCTGAGCGTCTGGGCCGCGTCCTGCATGCGAACGGCCTGGACGGCCCCCACATTGTCCTCGGCTACTTGCAGGACGGTCCCATGAGATCGCCCCATTACGTTGATGTTGGGATCCGCGACCAGACTGTTCGGGACGACGATGAGCACCATCGCGACAACGGCGACGGCTCCGGAGAGGGCTCCGCCGACCCGACGGAACGGCAGGCTCAGCGTCCGCGCTTCCCACAGCAGAACCAGGCCCATCAGGGCGTTGATCAACGCGATCAGGACCACGGACCTTCCAGACGTAAGGGCCGGCATCAGGAAGAACGGAACCACGAAGGTGCCGACGATCGCCCCCAGCGTATTCGCGCCGAGAAGCATGCCGGCGCTGGTCCCGACTTTGTCGTCAGAATCGGTCGCGAGCATCGAGGTCATCGGGAAGACGACGCCCATGATCAAGGTCGCCGGCAGGACGACCAGGATGAGATCCCTGTTGAAGCTCATGTTGGCGAAGAACTTGGTCTCGAAACCGAGCCCTCCCAACACCACTATGGCGAGATCCAGTTCGGCGACGCCGAGCAGGGCCACCGGATGCCTGGTTCGCGACAGGAAGCGCGCGTAGACAAATGCCCCAACGGTGATGCCGGTCAAGAAGAGGGCCAGGATCGCGGTGAAGATGTAACTGGATCCACCGGTGCCCGACGACAGAATCCGAGTCCACAGGTTCTGGTAACCCAGAGAGGTAAGCCCCGAAACGAACGCGAGCATGAGGGCCAGCCGCGGTCGGGCCGTGTGGGCCGCGACTGTGTCGATCGCCGCGCGAACCGTCTCGAGCGGGGCCACCGACGTCACCGGCGGTGCCGCGACCGTCGCGGCCATCGGGCTCTTCCGGAAGCTCAGAGCCAGCGCCGTGAGGCCGGCCAGGCCTGAGAAGCAGACTCCGACGAGCAACGTCTCCGTCAGGCCGATCAACTCGATGAGGACGAGCCCCGAGGCCAGGGTCCCGACGATGGCCCCCAGCGTGTTCACGGTGTAGAGGCTGCCGAACTCGTGGCCCATCATGTGGTGGTCTCGGACGAGGTAGCGCGACAGCGTCGGCAGTGTGGCTCCCATCAGCACGGTAGCCGGACCGAGGGCCGCGATCGCCAGGGCGAACCGAACCAGCGCGAGAGCCATCGTGTTCTGCTCGAGCGAGCCAAACGCGCCGCGATAGACCTCGTGCAGGCCGCGGAACGAGGCCGGCGTGAGCAGCACGACTACGACGATCAGCAGTTCCAGGATGGCGTACATCCGCAGAGGGTTCCGAACGCGATCCGCCAGCCGGCCGCCCAAGACGCTGCCCACCGCCATGCCCGCGAAGAAGCCGGTCAGGATGGCCGAGATCGCCTGAGTCGTGTTTCCGAAGACGAGAACGAGCTCGCGAGCCCACACGACTTCGTAGATGAGGCCGGCAATCCCCGACAGCAGGAAAATCAGAAGAACTACGGTCCTGCTAGCCGGGGCGAGAGCCGCTCGGGCTCGTTTCTCTTCAGCCACTGGTTCCGGTCCTCCTGGCGACTCTACCGGGCACGCGAGTCGCAAGCACGATTTCGCGGGGGCGTAACGCGCGCGGTCGAGCGGTGATCGGAACGCTCTCGCGCGGCGGTGGGCTAAGGATAGCGGTTCGGAATGCTCGGAGGAGCTGGGTGGGCCCGCAGGCGCGAGCGGCACGTTCAGTCGACGATCACGCCGCCGTGGTAATGCAGCTCATAAGCGGTTCGGCCTTCTCGTTCGATCCATTCCCGACCCTGGAACCAGGTGGGATCGCCCACACTCGCGTCGTGGTAGGCGCAGTCGCCGTCGGTCGCCTCGAATCCGCCCAGGAATCTGCCTTCGACGTATAGCTTCGTGAGGCTCGACTTGATGACCTGGCCTGCCCGCTCGGCCGTGATCAGGCCGGGTTCGACGATACGGCCGAAGTAGTTCTCGGCCCAGACCGGCTGTCCGCGCCAGTAGACGACCTCCTCGCCGGCGAAATCCGAACCCCCAAAGTAGCAGTCGTGATAGGCGAAGTCGCCTTCGTCATGGCGGAGATCGTGTGAGCCCGGCCGGTACGACGGCAACTTTGCACCGTCTCCGACGTAAGTCCGGCTCTTCGCGGCGACGATGAACGCCTCCAGCTCGATCAGCGGAATGCTCACAACGGCCCTCCGTATCGCTTCGGTGTCCAGGAGAGCCATCGAGCCCTCAGCGTGGATAGTTTCGGGAGTTCCTGTGACAGCTAGCGTGTCACAGCGGAGCGCTGGGCCCGGCAAGGAGATCGGCAGACTCGATGCTGTCACGCAGCCGCGAGATGAAGCGCGCGACCGGTGCGCCGTTCACGACGTCGTGATCGACGCTGATCGTCAGGCACAGGACGTCGCGGGGCTCGATCCGGCCGTCCCGAGCGAGTCCGGGTTTGCGCGCCACGCCCCCGCCGGTGAGACAAATGCTGTGGCTGATCAACGGGATGCCCCAGCCCGTGCCCTTGCCGAACATTCCGACCGCAGTCACCGCAGCTGTGCCCGTGAAACGCTTGCGTCGCCAAGGGTCGGCGAGCAGTCGAGTCAGCGCGAAGCGGCGGACAGCCGCCGGAAGCAGAAGCCACAGCGGAGCGAAACGTCGTGCCTGCCCATACGGGTCGGCAGTGCCCTGAGCGGCGCGGATCTCGCTATCCACATCGGCTGATGTCTTTCGGTTTGCGGCCCGGACGATGTGCGGGACTGGGATCCGCTCGCCACCGATGACCTGCTCCACAAGCACGGCCACGTCCACATCGTCGAAGAGAACCACTCGTCGCTTGCCCTTGCGGTATGCCTGCAAACTCGTGTCCTCGCCGATAGCGTGGGCGAATGAAGCGACCAGGACGGCCGTGAACGACAACGGCCGGTGCGACGCCCGGCGCCAGCGATGGATGGCGCGGCGCGTTTCCGTCACGTCGAACTCCAGCAGACCGTGGATGGTGTGCTGGCGACGCATGATGTCGCTCCAGTCCACCGCCTGGTGCTGCTCGTCGGGGTAGGAGACTACGCGGTGCCCCGGCACGTCAGGCATGCACGGCCATCGTGGCCCCTCGACCTCCGTCTGCGAGGCCCTCCACGATGCATCAACTGCTCCGGCCGAGGGCGTGCGGGGAGTTTCGCGCGGGCGGGGTTCGATCGGCAAGCGCCGAGTGTCATAAACCCCACTCGCGCCGCGGAGGGCTTCCAAGCACCTGTCGCGCCGGCTCACCTCACGCTACGATCCGCACATGACCGAACCGGCAGTCTCTAGAGCCGAATTGCTGCGTTGGCGAGACACGGCACTCAGTATCTGCGACGAGGCCGACCGAATCGCGATGGCCGGATTCCGGCGAGATATCCAGGTCGACACCAAGCCGGACCGGAGCTACGTCACCGCCGCCGACCGCTCGATCGAACATATGGCCCGCGAGCGGTTGCGAACTGCCTACGCAGGGTGCGGGCTCATTGGCGAGGAAGAGGGAACCGACACTGACGGCGCGTCGGTGTGCTGGTACGTAGATCCGATCGACGCGACCGCCAATTTCGTGCGCGGCATCCCGATCTTTGCCACGCTGCTTGCTGTCGCGGTGGACGGTGAGTTGCAGCTCGGGGTGGTCAGCGCGCCTGCCTTGCGCGAGCGATGGGTCGCCTGGCGGGGCGGGGGAGCCTGGCGGGGCGATCAGAGGTTGGCTGTCAGCCGCATCGCCCGGGTCGAGGACGCGCAACTCGTCTACGGCAGCGAGCGTCTGCGCGATGGACCGCTCCCAGGCCTGGAGACGACGCTCGCGGCAGCCTGGCGCGATCGAGGCTTCGGCGACTTCTGGGGCTACATGCTGGTCGCCGAGGGTGCCGCGGAAGCCATGATCGAGGTTGGCGCCCACACCTGGGACTGGGCCGCGCCTATGGTCATCGTCGAGGAAGCGGGCGGCCGCTTCACTACCGCGGCTGGTGAGCGGCGCTTCGACGGTCCGTCTGCCGTTGCGACCAATGGGCTGCTGCACGATGAGCTGCTTAGACGGTTAGGGGGCGTTTCTCGGCCATAAGGCCGGCGCGGGCAGCGCTATAGGGGGCAATGGATGTACGCGGATAACGGCACTTCGGCTTTCCTCTTCTTGTTGGTTTCGGTCGTGGTGTCCTGGCTGGTCATCTACACCGCCGTCGCGGCCGGCGTCGGGCACGCCCTCGACCGTTCGAGACCGCGATTCGTCGCCGAAGCTCACACGACCGAGCAAGGCGTTCATTTCCTGATTTCGAACCTTGGCACCGGGTCGGCGTTCGACGTGACGGCGCGATGGTCAAACGCTCCGGTCGGCGAGGTGCTGGCTCGCGCGCGGCTGCTCGGCCCGAACGGCCGCCTCGAGTGGACCCTTGCCGCAGCCCCGATACCCGACGAATTGCAGTCGATCCGAACCCTGACGGTCGACTGGGCCAACGGCATCGACCCGTCGGCGGGCCGCCAGTTCAAGGACCTGGCTGTGCTTGTGCCTTCGCAGCTGGGAGCGGCCCGCTAGTCGAACGCCCGACCGCGGGCCGACGGCCGACGGCTGTCGGTCGCGTGCTCATCCGCTAGACTCGACCCGGCACCGATCCACCGACCGTATCCCAAAGGTTGGAGGCAAATCATGGGCGACAAGACACCCAAGCGACCGCCGAAGGTCAAGAAGCCGAAGCCGGCCACGAAGCCGCCGACGAAGAGCGCCTGAGCGGCCAACGCTCCGGGGAAGTGCGACGGGTCCTCCGGGCATTAGGATTTGCGCTGCTGCCCACGCCGCCAGGAGGACTCGATGCCTGCCCCGAACCGCCCCACGGTCCTCGTCGGCGCGCGGCTGCTCGACGGCCGCTCGCCTGACGCTACCGGCGGCGTCCTCGTCGTCGACGAAACCGGTCGAATCACGGGAGCCGGACCGGCGGCTTCGACGGCCGCACCGGGGGACTCGGAGCGCATCGATCTCACCGGTCTGACCCTGCTGCCGGGCATCATCGACTGTCACGTTCACCTGACGATGAAGCTCGAGCCCCTCCACGACCAGGTGCAGCGGTCCGCGACCGACATCGTCGTTCGAGCGCTTCAGACCGGCCGCGACTTCCTCGAGGCGGGCGTGACCACGGTCCGCGACGCGGGCTACGCTCCGTCCGGGATCAAGCGCGCCTTCGCTTCGGGCGCCTTTCCGGGGCCACGGACACAGGTCAGCTGCCGGCCGCTTTCGCAGACCGGTGGCCACGGCGACGATTGGACGCCCTCGGGCGCAACTATCGCCACCGAGATGAGCGATCTGCCACCCGGCATCGCCGACGGCCCGGACGCCGTCCGACGCGCCGCTCGCCTGCAGATCCGAGCCGGTGCGGACTGGATCAAGATCATGGCGACGGGCGGGGTCCTCTCCGCGGCGGACACGCCGGACGCTTCCCAGTTCACCGAAGAGGAAATCCGGGCCATCGTCGAGGAGGCGCGGGCCGCCGGCATCAAGGGGACCCTCGCGCACGCCGAAGGAACCGTGGGCATCAAGAACGCATTACGTGCCGGCATCTCCAGCATGGAACATGGCGATCTCATCGACGACGAGGGTATCGACCTGATGCTGGAACGCGACGTGCCGCTCGTGCCGACGTTCACGGTCAACTTCGCCCTGATGGACGATGGGCGCATCGCGCGCGGAGAGGTGCCGCCCTGGGCGATCGAGAAGATGCGCTATCTGTTCGAGCGTCAGCAGCGCAACTTCCGCCACGCCGTCGATCGAGGCGTACGGGTGGTCATGGGCACCGATAGCTTCAACGGCATGTACCCGCCGGCGGAGCTGGCCTACATGGCCGAATACGGCCTGGGCCCGTTCCGGGCGATTCAGGCGGCTACGTCGGAGGCTGCCAGGCTGCTCGGTCTATCGGACGTGGTCGGCACGCTCGAGGCAGGGAAGCAGGCCGACCTGATCGCGGTCTCCGGCGATCCGCTGGCGGAGCCGGAACTGTGGCGCGACCCGGCGCGGATCGTCTTCGTCATGCAGGCGGGACGGGTCGTGGCCGACCGCCGCAACGCCTGACCCCCGAGACGTGTTCTTCCGCTACCTCGGCGGACTGACCGACGCCTGGCTGGCGGCGGCGAGGTTCGGGCGCAAAGCATGGCGCGCGCTTCCGGGCGACCTGATGGGGCTGCTCGTGATGCGCGCTTGCGGGATTCCCGGGGTCACGCGAGAAGTCGAACAGGGTGGCCTTTCCGCCGGCATGGTCGAACACCCAAACGCCGGCCGTTACCTGGATCGTGGCTTCATGCCGATACGGGCCCAGACCCTGGGCCACTACATCTTCGCCCGCGAGGTCCTATCGGCTCAGGACGTCGAGCACGAACTCGAGCACGTTCGGCAGTGGGCGCGGCTCGGGCCACTCTTCCTGCCCGCTTACGCGGCCTCGTCATTCGGTGCGCTCATGCGGCGCCGGCATCCCTATTGGTCCAATCGGTTCGAGGTCGCCGCCCGTCGTCGCGAGTCCAAGATGGACTCTCCCACCCATTCCATAGCAAAGACGTAGCATATCTA
>CAZRUC010000071.1:0-9008 GCA_964603175.1 uncultured Anaerolineaceae bacterium | reverse complement strand
GGCGCGCTTCTGGTCGCCGTCCTGCCCTCGGACCGCAGCGATTGGATCCGCCGGGCGGCTCTCGGCACAGCCCTGGTGGTCTGGGTTCTGTCGCTGTTGCTCCTGGCCGCGTTCGCCTCGGGCCAGGCCGGGTTCCAGTACAAGGAAGCGTTCGACTGGATCCCGAGCTTCGGCATCCAGTACAAGGTCGGCGTCGACGGTTTGAGCGTCCTGATGGTCGTCCTGACCACGACGCTCACCTGGATCAGCATCCTGGCCAGCGGGCCGATCCACGATCGGCTGAAGGGCTACATGGTCACCTTCCTGATCCTCGAGGTCGGCATGATCGGCGTCTTCGTCGCGCTGGACCTCTTCCTGTTCTACATCTTCTGGGAGATCGTGCTGGTGCCGATGTACCTGATCATCGGCATCTGGGGCGGCTCCAACCGCATCTACGCCACGATGAAGTTCGTCCTGTACACGCTCGTCGGGTCGTTGCTGATGCTGGTCGCGATCCTGGCGACGGCCTTCGCGTACCAGGCAGCCCACGGCGGCTCCTGGGTCGGCGCGTTCGACTACGAGAAGCTGCAGCAGTTCGCACAGACCGGCTCGTTCGGCAACAACTTCCAGCTGATCGCCTTCGTGGCGCTATTCCTGGCCTTCGCCATCAAGGTCCCGATGTTCCCGTTCCATACCTGGCTGCCGGATGCGCACACGGAGGCGCCCACGGCGGGCTCGGTCATCCTGGCCGGAGTGCTCCTCAAGCTCGGGGCCTACGGGCTGATCCGCTTCGCCGTGCCGCTCTATCCCTACGCGGCCCATACCTTCGCCGGGCCGATCATCGTGCTGAGCATCATCGCCATCGTCTACGGCGCGGTCGTCTCGATCGTCCAGCCCGACCTCAAGCGCCTCGTCGCGTACAGCTCCGTCAGCCACATGGGCTTCGTCACGCTCGGGATCTTCGTGTTCTCGGCGGCAGCGCTCCAGGGCGCGATCCTGCAGATGATCAACCACGGCCTGATAACGGGCGGGCTCTTCCTTCTCGTCGGGGTGATCTACGAACGGACCCACGACCGAACGATCGCGAAGATGGGCGGCCTGGCGGCCACGATGCCGCTCTGGTCCACGGCTTTCGGCTTCTTCATCCTGGCCTCGATCGGCCTGCCGGGGCTGTCCGGGTTCGTCGGGGAATTCCTGGTCTTCGTCGGCTCGTTCGTCGTCGCCCCGGTAGTCGCGGTCGCCTCGATCATCGTCATGGTCCTGGCGGCCACTTACCTGCTCTGGATGTTCCAGCGGGTCGCCTTCGGGAACCTCTCCGAATTCCTGCACGGCCTGGGCGACCATCTGACCGACATGACCAACGTGGAAGCGGTCACGCTGGCCCCGTTGGGCATCCTCATCGTCTTGCTCGGGCTCTTCCCGAGCCTCGCGCTAGATCTACTCAGCGGTCCCGTCCGAGGCTTTCTCGCGGCCGCCGGGGTCCCGGTAGGCTGAGAGGGAGTAGCTAGATGAACTGGTCCGACCTCACTACCGCGGCCCCGGTCGTTCTGGCGGTCCTGGTGGCCGCCGCGATCATCGTGGTCGACATCGCCCTGCCCGGGCGGAGAACCGTCGCCACCGGAGTTGCGCTCGCGGGCCTGGTCATCGTGGCTGCGGCGACCATCCTGCTGGGGCTGAGCGGACGCCACGAGACGGCATTCGGGGGCGCCTACACGCTCGACGGCCTGACCACGTTCCTCGACCTGCTGTTCGTGGCGATCGCCGTACTGACTATCCTGTTCGCCACCGACTACCTGGCGCCACGCGGGCTGCCGATGGCCGAGTTCGCGGCCGTCCTGATCTTCGCCATCACCGGAGCGATGCTAGTCGCGGGGTCCGCGGATCTGCTGCTGCTCTTCGTAGCTCTCGAACTGATGGTCCTGCCCGGTTACCTGCTGGCGGGCTTTGCGCGCCACGACCCGTACTCCACCGAAGGCGCGATCAAGTACTTCCTGCTCGGTTCGTTTTCGAGCGCGATCCTGCTCTTCGGCCTGGCCTACGTCTGGGGCACCACGGGCAGCACTCGGATCAGCGACGTGGCCGCGGCCCTGGCCGTCGTGGCGTCCAGCCACTCGATCCAACCGGGCCTGGCGATGGGCCTCGCATTCATGACGACGGGCGTGGCTTTCAAGATGGCCGCGGTGCCGTTCCACTACTGGACTCCGGACGCTTACCAGGGCTCACCGACGCCGGTCACCGCGTATCTCTCGGTGGGGCCGAAGATCGGTGCGTTCGCGATCGCGCTGCGGCTCTTCGTCGGAGCGCTCGGCCCGCTCAAGGCCGACTGGCTGCCGGTCGTGATCGTGCTCGCCATCGCCACGATGACGCTGGGCAACCTGGTCGCGATCACGCAGGACAACGTCAAGCGGATGCTCGCCTACTCGTCGATCGCCCACACCGGCTACATCCTGGTCGGGCTGGCCGCATTCGCCGGGGGGACGAAAGGCCTAGAAACTCAGGCAATCCAGGCCGTCCTCTTCTACGGCGCGGCCTACACCTTCATGAACATGGGGGCGTTTGCAGTGATTGCCGCGCTCCAGCGCCGACCGGGGGTCTCGAGCCAGATCTCCACGTTCGCGGGCCTGGGCCGGCGAGATCCCTGGCTCGGGGCGCTGATGGCGCTCTTCCTGCTGTCGTTGACGGGCATACCGCCGCTCGCGGGCTTCTGGGCCAAGGCCTACGTGATCGTAGCCGCGGTTCAGGCGGGCGGCTGGCTGACGGTCCTGGCGGTCGTCGCCATGCTCAACGCGGCGGCCGCGGCGTTCTACTACCTGCGCGTGGTCGTCTATATGTACATGCGCGAGCCGCAGGGCCAGCCCGTCGTCAGCTCGCCCGGAGCTCTCTTCCGAGTAGGCCTCGCGACGACGGGAATCGTGACGATTGTCTTCGGTCTCTTCCCGGCGTTCGTGACCCTCGCCAGCAACGCGGCAAGCGCCCTGGGATCCTGAGCGGCCGGGCTAGCTCGCGCTGCTGCTCGCCGAGGCCGAGGCGGAGGCGGAGGCGGGCTGGTCGCCCTGGGCCGTCGTGGATGACGGCGCGGTCGTGACCAGCGGCAAGGCGGTGGGCGTCGACGTCGGCAGAACCACCGGGGTCGGGGGAACCGGCGTTGCCGGCACGTGGGCCGGCCAGGCAACGACCACTGCCACGAAGACGAGCGCGACGACGACCACTCCGAGGAGTGCGCCGAGAAGGATGCTCTTCTGTCGTGCCATGCCCTGAGAGTACCAAGGATTAGAGCTGCCCGTGGCTGAGTTCGGGACACACCGCCGGATCGCCTGCTAGCATCCCGTCCATGCGAGGCTTTCGCCGGCTGGCTCGATTCCTGGGGAGTGGCTTGTCCGATCTGTTCGGACTCGTCCCGGCTCTCGTCGCTGGGGCCGGCGTATTCCTCGTCGTCGCGGGGCTGTTGAACTACATGGCCCCCGTGGCCGCAAGTCCGAATGCGACACCGCTCCTCGGCTTCGGCCCGTCGTCGTCTCCATCCCTGCTGAGCCCGACACCGCAAGGTTCCCGCACGCCGGGTCCCAGTTCGACGCCGAGTGCGACCGTCACTGCCGGCGGGGCAGTCGCGACGCGGGTCCAGGTGCCGGCCCTCGGCATTGACCTGCCCGTGATCGCTTCAGCGCCCAACGAAACGTTCCCGCTCTGCAACGTCGCCGAGTACTTCGTGGACAACGCCGTCAAGCCGCCCAAGCCACTTCTGGCAACTCCCGGCGCGGCCCAGGCGACCTACCTGTACGCGCATGCAAGAACAGGGATGTTCCTGGCGCTCCTCGACCATTCCAAGGTCAACAACGGCAAGGACATGATCGGGATGTACGTGGTCGTCTACACCGACGACAACCAGCGCCACATCTACGAGATAAATCAAGTCATCCGCGGGGTTCTCGCCAGCGGTGGGTCGCTGGAAAAGCCCTTCGCCGCCACGACCGACCAGCTATGGCTGCAGACATCCGAAGGCGCGAACACCAACGCGTCGAACTCGACCAAGCTCCAGGTCGTCGCCACGCCGCTCGGCGTCCTGGCAGCCGATCCTGCCGACGCGCATCCGACCGGCAAAGGCCGCGTCTGCGCCTGAACGCCACGCGGCGCCGAGCCGCGGCGCGCCGCTAGATCCAGTCGATGCGACGCAGGAAGGCCACCGCGAGTCCCGCAACGAGCAGGCTGCCGGCGGCCACAAACCAGAACCCGAACCCTTCGTCGAAGCGGAATGCCGTCTGGGCTTCGCTCATGCCGAAGATGCCGGCGATGGAACCTACGCCTGCCACGACCACGGTCACTCCGGTCAGCCGCTTCATGATCAGCGACAGGTTGTTGTTGACCGTCGAAAGGTAGGCGTCGAGAGCGGCTGAAGCGAGCTCCCGGTAAGTGTCCAGCTCGTCGGTCAGCCGGATCAGGTGGTCGTAGGCGTCGCGGTAGTAGAGCTGCAGGTCGGGCGAGATGACCGACTCGACCCGGCTGGAGAGCGCGTTGAACATCTCACGCTCGGGGGCCGTCACCCGCCGGACCTGGATCAGCTCGCGCTTGAGGGCGAACAGTCGCTCCAGCAGCGCCCGGTCGGCCTTGCCCACCACCTGGTCCTCGAGATCGTCGATCTCGTCGCCGAGCAGGTCGAGGATCGGAAAGTAGCTGTCGATCACATCGTCGGCGAGGGCCCACAGCAGATAGTCCGGGCCGCGCTTGAGCGCTTCCTCGGGCCCGAGCTTCAGATGGCGCGTCTTGCGTGGATCCCACCATTTGCTGTGACTGGTGAGCAGGAAACGCCCGCCGAGGACGAAATCCAGCTCTCGCTCGAAGACCTGTCCGTCCTCAAAACCGAGCGAGAAGAGGACGACGTGGACCAGGCCGCCCATCTCGTCGAGTTTGGCCCGCTGGTCCCGCTCGGTCAGGTCTTCGGCGAGCAGCGGGTGAAGCCCGAGGGTCGACGAAACGCCGGACAAGACCGCGGGCTCGGGACTGCACAGGTCGACCCAGAGTCGGGCGTCGGGTCGCGTGACGACGCGCCCGAGCTCGTCGATCGCCTGCTGGCCTTCCCACTCGCGGCATACGCCGTTTTCGAGAGTGAGAAGTCGAACGGCGCCTTCCTTCTGGGCGTCAGTAGTCGAGTCCATCCTCAGGTCCACCTCCAGCGTTCCCCGGCGCCAGGATACGCGCTCGCGACCGCAACGCGAATGCCGGCACGGCGGCGATGACCGTGACTGCCGCGGCGAGCAGGAACACGCCGACCAGTATCGAGGCCGCCTTGTTCGCCGCCCAGGTTTCGAGCGCCTGTGCAACGAGTCCGTCATACAGCGGCCGGTCGCGGAGATAAGCGGGGATGTACTGCTTGTAGGCGTCGCCGGAGCCGTAGACCTGCTCGGACAGCCGCGAGATCGTCGTCGAGCCATATGCCGTTAGGGCGGCCATTCCGACGGCCATGCCGATCATGCGGGCCACCGTGACGGTAGCCGAAGCCGCACCGAAGGCCCATCGACCGGCTGACTCCACGGCCGCGATTGAGCGAGGGGTTACCGTCAGGCCGAAGCCCAGCCCGAAGGTCGCGGCCGAGATCGCGAAAGCGGGTGGCGTCACATCCGGGCTCCAGGTGGACATCCAGACGAGCCCAGCCGAGCTCAGCGCGAGCCCCGCCAGCGTCATGAGACGCGGCGAGATCCGCCGGGCGAGCAGCCCCGACGCCAGAGCGCCGGCAGCCATCGCCCCGGCCAGCGCCCCCAGCACGATCCGCTGCTCTTGAGCGCCGCCGTAGAGGACGCGATCGACGAACACCGCCCCGCCGACTATGGCCGTGGCCAGGCCGTACCCGGTGAGCAGCGACACGAGCGCAGCGGAGCTGAATACCCGGTCCGCGAAGAGTCGCGGATCCAGGAATGGATCGGGTCGGCTCAGGCCGTGCCGGATTGCCAGAGCGCCGGAAGCGGCCCCGACCACGAAGAGCGCGGCCACCGCGATCTCGATGGGCAGCCCGAAAAGCCGGTCGGTGGAGCCGAGGAGCGTGACGGCGGCGAGGATTCCGCCGAGGGCCAGGGTGAAGAGCACCGCCCCGAGGACGTCGGGCCGGCCGGGGAGATGCACCGTGTCCCAATCCGCAGTGGCGGCCCACGCCAGCGCCAGGGCGCACAGGCCGATGGGGACGTTGATGTAGAAGACCCACCGCCAGGCCGGCGCGACAGTCGTCACGAGCGGACCCGATCCGATGCCCAGCTGGTTCAGGGCGGTCGCGGGATGCATCGTCTCGAGTAGCGCCGCGCCGACGAACGGACCGGCGGCCATGCCAAGGAAGGTCAGCGCCCCGATGATCCCGAGAGCGCGTGGCCTGGCCGGGCCCTCGAACAGGTGAGCGGCGGCGGCCGTGGCCACGGGAATGATGGCCCCGCCTCCGACGGCCTGGACGAGCCGCGCCGCGATCAGCTGGTCGAGCGTCTGGGCCAATCCGGCCAGCAACGACCCCAGCGTGAAGATCGCCAGCGCCACCAGAAAGAGCCGGCGGGCGCCCCACACGTCGGTCAGCCGGCCGGCAAGCGGCATGGTCACGACGTATACGAGCAGATAGCCGTTGATGATCCACGAGGCTTCGCGGAGATCCGTCCAGGTGGCCATCGTGGCCAGAATCTGGGGCAGCGCCACGGCCGTGATCATGAGCTCGAGGCCGGCGAGGAACACCCCAACGCCGAGCACTGCCAGGAGCACGTACGAGTCGCGGCGCTGCATAGGGGGAGTGTAGGGCGTGCCGGTTCCGCGGCACCGTCCGGGCTCCACTAGAAGGTGGCACGCCCGTCGGAAGACGGACGTGCCACGAGATCACTCGAACAGCGGCACGCGCCGCGGCGGATCGGTCAGTCGGCGAGCCGGCGCCGCCACACGATTGCGAGCAATAGCAATCCTGAGATCAGGCTCATGAGCCCGAGCAGAATCGGAGCCGAAGAGCCACCGCCATTCCCGTCGCTGCGGGTCGAAGTAGCGGGGGGCGTCGGCGCGGCGCCTACAGGCGTGGCCGTGGGAATCGGCGTCGCCACAGGCGCCAGCGTCGCCACAGGCGCCGGCGTGGCAGTCGCCACCGGTGCCGCGGCGACCTGGAAGGTTTGGGTCACCGGGGCCGCGGCGCTCCAATCGATGTCGCCGGCCTGGCTGGCAGTGATCGAGCACGTGCCCGCCGCGACCAACGACACGGTGACGCCGGCCACGGTGCAAACCGACGCCGAATTGGAGGCGAAGGTAACCGCCAGGCCGGAAGTCGCCGTGGCACCGATCGTCAGGGCTGCATGGGGCAGTGTCAGGTCGGGCAGCGCCGCGAACGCAATCGTCTGGGCAACCAGGGCCGCGCGAACAGAGCCGGTCAGGCGCAGTACAGCGCTGCCGGACTCGTTGGTTGCGCTGACCGTGAAGTCATAGGGCCCCGCCGCCGCCGGCGTGCCGATGATCGCGCCCGTGTCCGGATCGAGGGCGAGCCCATCAGGGAGCTGGCCCGCCGTAACTCCGTACGTCGGCGCCGGAGCCCCGGAGGCTGCCACGCCATCGGCAAATGCCGCTCCGACTCGCATCATTCCGAGGGTCGGATCGGTCCAATCCGGCGAGCCGGTGACGCCCGGCGTGAACGTCCCGAGGTTCGAGAAGTCGCCGGTGCCCGTCCCGTTGACTGCGGCGACCTGCACTTCGTAGGTCGTTCCGTTGGTCAGGCCCGTGACCAGATACGGATTGGCCGTGGTGTCATGGGTGGCCCAGGCGCCGCTGGAGCCGGCGATCCGCCAGCGAACGGTGTAGCCGCTGATAGGCGACCCGCCAAGATCGGTCGGGGCCGTCCAGGTCACGGTTCCGACCGCGTCTCCGCGCACGGTTCCGGTGAGAGTGGGTGCGCCTGGAGCTGTGGCGGTCTGGGGCAGGTGTCCACCGCGCATCTGGAATTCGAAGCGGCCGGAAACCGCGCTGTTGAGGTGGGCCACGTTGAGCGGGTGGCTGCCCGCGTCCGCGACGTCCGCGGTCGGCATGCCGTTGTAGAGCACGCCGTTGTCGTCGACCATCGAGGCGTACTGGATGTTGCCGTCCTGAACCGAGCCGACTCCCACTGCCGCGCGTCGCGTCGGGTCTCCGGCGTTCCTGTAGCCCTGGCCGGTCGTCGTGAGGCTTCCGTAGTTGACGATGATGTCGACGTCGGTTCCCGCATTGTCGTCGACATTGACGAGCATGATCTGGAACGTGTTGAAGTCGCCGTAGCCGCCGTTGCCCGGATTGTTGCAGCAGCTGCCCACGTTCATCCAGGTCGCCACGAAGGCTTCATGGCCGTTGTACGTCGTCCTGCCCCAGTAGAAGAAGTCGCCGTGGCGGCTGCTCCCCCAGGTACTTCCGCTGCTCATGATGTCTTCGTCGTACAGGTCGATGCCGTAGGCGACCACACCCGCCGCGCCATCGAGTACCACGTCGAGCGGGTCGTTGTAGTCGTCCGAGCCCGATCCAAACGAGATGGACCCGTTGGACTCCACGAACACCGTGCTGTACTGCGTGCCGTAGAAGTTGATCGGGAATCCGATCGGCAGGCCGATGTCGCCGCCGCCATGCTCATCGACGCCGTCCGCGCCGACCCAGCAGTCGTCGCAGGCCCAGCCGAGGCGCTCGGTATACGGGACGGTTTTGGTCGGCCCGAAGGAGCCGGCGAAGGTGGCCGCCCAGTTCGAGGGGATCAGGTCGGCGGGAGCGCCTTTGTCCGGCGTGATGCCGCATCCGATCGGAGTGCCGTCGGGATTGAGGACGACCGACCCGATATAGCTCGCACCGGTGTAGCTCTGGCAGCCACGATTCGGGACGGCGACGGTGCCCGAAAAGGTGCGGGTCAAGTCGGGGTCTTCGCCGTTGGAGACGGTGATTTCGAAGGCGTAACCACCCGCAACTGTGGGCTGTCCCGTGATCGCTCCGGTGGTCGGGTTTAGGGCCAGGCCGGCCGGAAGCGTGCCGCCGGAGATTTCGTACTCCATTTCGACCGGGTCGCCGGTGGCGGAGAC
>CAZRUC010000070.1:0-9145 GCA_964603175.1 uncultured Anaerolineaceae bacterium | reverse complement strand
GTCCTACGCCGTCCAGCGCAGGCAAGAATCGCCTATGTTGGTGATGGTGGAACCCACCCCCAGGCCGTAGGGTTCGTGCATGGTCGCAGTCCACACGGCGTCCGGGGTGTCCGAACGCTCTCCCGGTAGGCGTAGGCGTGGGTTGATGGCGACCCGCGGCGCCCGGACAGCACTCCTGGTCGCGGGCCCCATCGCCGGAGCCTGTGTCCTCCTCGCTGCCGAAGACGTATTCGAGCTCGGCGTGGGCTTCACTGTCGCTGCGATTCTCGTCATCCTCGGGCTGGTCGCGCTCGTCCTCGCCGTAGCGATGCGCGAGTTGCAGACCGCCGAGGCCAGGGCGGACGATGCGCTGGACCGGGCAATCACCGCCGAGGCCTCCGCTACAAGCCACGCCGTCGATCTGGCACGTGTCCTGAAGGCCAGCGAGAGCCTCGTGCTCACGGGGAACGGGCAAGCCGACTACCTGGACATCCTCGCGGCGATCACGCCTCAGGGCGGGATGTCGTTCCTCGTCCGACCGGAGGGCGATTCCGAGGCGGTCGTCGTGGCCGCTCACGGTCCGGTTGCCAGTTCGCTGATCGGACTGAGGCGCCCCCTGTCCGGTGACGAGGATCCGATCGTATCGGCCGAGTTTGCGGCGATGGGCGAGAGCGGTCGCGTCGCCGGGGCGGCGCCGGCGCGTCTGCGTGCCGCCGACCGCGAGTTAGAGGTCGAAGCCACCCTGAAGGTCGATCTGATCGATCACAACGGCAGCCGGCTGGGTTGGCTGGAACTGGTCGACCCTGTGCCGGATCGGATCCTGGAACCCAGCTTCGTCAACCTGGCGCAGCTCGTGGCGAACCAGATCGGCGTGGCGATGGAAAACCGGACGCTTCTGACCAGCGTGCAAAGACAGCTTGCGGAAGTGCAGCGAGTCCAGCAGCAGCTCGTCCAGGCCTCCAAGCTAGGTGCCGTGGGAGAGCTTGCGGCCATCGTCGCCCACGAGGTCAACAATCCCCTCACCGGGATACTCGGCTTTGCGGAATTGCTGCTCAGCGAGTTGCCGCCGGAAGATCCGCGGCGGGAGGAAGCGGAGGTCATACGAACCGAAGCTGTCCGCGCGAGGACCATCATCAAGGCTCTGCTCGAGTTCGCTCGGCCCCGCCCGCCGCAGATGATCCCGACGAACCTGAACGAGCTTGCCCGGACGACGCTCGACCTCCAGCGATCTCGGGCCGAGAAGGCTCGAGTCCAGGTCATCGAGGATTACGCCGACCTGCCGCTGCTCGAGGTCGACGCCGACGCGCTCAAACAGGTCCTGCTGAATCTGGTCAACAACTCCATACAGGCGATGCCCCAGGGCGGGCAGCTGTGCGTGGCCACAAGGGTCGAGGGTGACTTCGTAGCCTTCGTAGTCTCCGACACCGGGATTGGCATGGATGCAGAGACGAGGAGTCGCATCTTTACTCCGTTCTTTTCGACTCGAGCCGGAAGCGCTGGCGGGACCGGGCTCGGCTTGTCCGTCAGCATGCGGATCGTCGAGGGCCATCACGGCACGATCGATGTCCACAGCGAAGTGGGCAAGGGCACCGTATTTACCATCCGTTTGCCGATCGCTTCGCAGTCGTCAAACGGCCCAGTTCTCGACTCTCCAGCCGACTCCTCAGTGGGGGAGTTGTCCGACGACGCCGAAGTCGACGCAGGGCCGGAGGCCCGGCTCGTGTCGGACCTTGGAGAGGCAGCATGACCTGGGAATTGCGGCTCCCGCATCCCGGAAAGGCACGTCCGCGGGTTCTGTGCGTCGACGACGAGCCCGTGATCCTGCAGATCCTCCGCCGGCTGCTCGAGGTCCAGGGTTTCGAGGCGGTCGTCTGCAGTGCGCCGCAGGAAGCCGTGGCCAGCTTCGGGGACGGCGACTTCGACGTCGTGATCACCGACATCCACATGCCCGGGATGGACGGCCTGACCTTGATGCGTGCCCTCCGAGAACGGCAGCCGGACCTACCGGTGGTCGTCGTAACGGGCCACGGAACCGTCGACACCGCAATCCAGGCGCTTCGCGAAGGGGCCACGGGAATGCTCGTGAAGCCCTTTACCGGCGAGGAGCTGCTGGCCGAGGTGCGTCGGGCGCTTGGGTCGGCCCAAATGCGCTACGAGGCGCTGCAGTACAGGTATCTGAGTCCGGTTCTGGATTCCATTGCCCTCACCCTCTCCACGGCCATCGAGGCGCGAAACCTGGAAACCGGCGAACACTGCCGTCAGCTTGGCCTTCTCTCGGAGCGGATGGCGGCCGTGCTCGGACTCGACGAACACCAGCAGATGACGATCAGAATCGGTGGCTACCTGCACGACATCGGCAAGATAGGCATCGCGGACGCGGTTCTGTTGAAGCCCGGTCGGTTGACCGACATCGAAATGGCCGAGATGCGCCGCCACAGCGAAATCGGGGCCGCGATCCTGGAAGTCCACGAGGCCATGGCCGACATATCGCGGATCGTGCGCCACCACCACGAGCGCTGGGACGGGCGAGGGTATCCGGATTCTCTGGCAGGCACGGGGATTCCCCTCGGCGGGCGCATCATCGCCGTGGCCGACGCCTACAGCGCAATGACCAGCGACCGCATCTACCGCGCCGCGTTGCCGGTCGATCGAGCCTGGGCGGAATTGCGCGCCCACTCCGGCTCGCAGTTCGATCCTGAGATCGTGGCGGTCTTCGAGCAGGTCGTCGACGAGTCCGGCCGCCTGCGTCCTCTCGACCCCGGAATGACGCGGACACTCGGAAACGAGGTTCACGTTCCGATGGCGACTTCGCAGGAATGGCGGGATCGCCTGGCCGTACTGCCCGTGTTGGAACCGGTGGTAGTTCCTTTGAAAACGGTGGCCGAGCCGTGTCCGGTCGCGCCGGAAGGCGAAGAGTGTGCCGTGATCGCCTCAGGCGAAGGATGCGAGATCGTGCTGGTTGCCGAACCGCCTACCGACGCCGGCGGAGCCAGTCGGGCGCAGTTCGGCTGATGATGAAGACGCCGAGCAGGACCAGAAGGATCGGCCAGCCGAGATTGTCGGTCCTCAGCGTCAGGTAGAAGGCCGCGATCTCCCCGCCGCCCCAGATCATCAGAGCGCCTCCAACGAGGAGCTGCCAGCCTCTGCCTCCGCCGCGCGCCGCGCGCACCGCGGCGACCCACACCAGGCCGATGCCCAGGAATAGGGTCCCCCAGCCGGGGCCGCGGACGGCGCCGGAGTCGGCCAGTACGCTCGCCAGATTGAGGGCGGTCAGCAGGATGCCCGCGTACAGCGCGGCATGGTTGTGGTCCCTGGCCCACACGAAGATGAATATGATCCCGATGGCCAGGAAGAATGCCGAAGTCCCGATGTGAACCTGTGGGACGAGGTCGCCCAGAGCCAGCACGACTCCAAGGACGACCAGGAAGAGGCCGAGAATAGGGACGCCCCGCTTGCGCTCCTGCCACTCGGCGCTGAAGCCCCAGTTGTCGATCCGGACTGCCCGATGCTGCGAGTCGTCTCTCATGCTGCGAGATTAGCAGGGCCGAGCCTGCCGCTACGCGTCGAGAGTGGCCTCGACTATCAGGTTGACGTTCCCCTGGAGCGCCCGGGAGATGGGGCAGCCGTTCTTGGCACCTTCGGCGAGCTCACGGAAGCGATCCTGGTCGATGCCTTCTGCGCGACCGTGAACGGTCAGCTTGCTGGCGACTACCGTCCATTTGCCGTCGACGCGGTCGGCCGTGACCTCCGCCACGACCGTCACGGACTTCGGCACGAAACCCGCTTTGGCGAGGTCGCCGGAAAATGCCATCGAGAAGCACGTAGCGTGGGCCGCGGCGAGCAGCTCTTCGGGGCTGGTCCGGCCGTCGGCCATTCCAGTGCGCGACGCCCACGTCACCGGTAGCCCGCCGAACGCTCCGCTCGATTCGGCGTCCACCTCGCCCGAGCCGTTGGTCAGGTCCCCTGTCCAGGTTGCGGTGGCTTGGCGTACTGCGGCCATTTGAGCTGCTCCTTGGCGTTGCGATGTCCCGATGGCCGCACCCGGGTACCTTCGGGACGGGATGGCTACGCTAGCGCAGCCTTGGGTTTCTTGCTCCCTATCGCCGGGGCGGCGCGGCGGCTGGTGGCACCGGTCGGGACGGTCCACCTCACCCGGATCTCGCCGGCCAGCGACCGGAATAGGGCCCGGTGCGAAACGCCGGCCGGTGCGATCACACTGTCGGCGCCGCCAAAGCCTGCGTAATTGTCGAGCACCGCCGCGAAAGCCGACTCGAATCCGGGAGCTTCGAGGGGATCGAACGCTGCCTCCCATCTCAGGCCCAGGATGCGCACCACGCGTCCCTTTCGATCGAGACGCGGCTCGATCCGGCCCACCAGACGGTCGCCGAACAGGATGGGCATCACGTAGTAGCCCCACCTGCGTTTGGCGGCCGGCGTATAAACCTCCCAGCGGTAGTCGAAACCGTACAGCGGCTCGAGCGCGCCGCGATCCCAGAGCAGCGGGTCGAGTGGCGCGATGAAGCTGCACGACGGTGACGCGTCGCCGGGAGTGGCGCCGGCCGCGACCTCTCGCTCTGCTTGAACGAGCAATGGCAGCTCGTCGGCCACGACATAGCGGTCGCTGCGCATGCCCTCGACGGCCACCGCCAGCAGCTCTCCCCGGTCGACGAGATCCCTCCGCAACTCGCCGCGCATCACGGACCCGCCCGTTCCGGGCCACAGCTCACCGCTGCCGCCCCCGCCCAGCAGGCCGTGGCCCCGATAGCGCGACAGCACCTTGTGCCGCAGCTGCTCGCGCTCGGGAACCCGCGTGGCGAGCAGGTCGGCAGGGAAGAGGCGCTCCATCAGGTCGTAATACTTGCGGTTGCCGTCCCGCCGAGCCAAACCCAGCGTGCCCGAGACGGCCAGCGCCTCGAGTACCGCTCGGACGGCCGTAGTCGGCCCCCACCACCAGTCGATCGCCGCCTCTCGCTCGAATTCGATCGAGCACCTCGGTCCGCCGGCGGTGATTTCGGCCAGGACCTTCTCCGCCAGCTTGGCCTGGTCGCGAACGAGTGCCCCGGCTCGGCCGTCGACGCCATCCTGCCAGGTGATCCTGTAGTAGGGCAGTTCGCGAGTGGGGAGCAGGCAGAGTGCCTTGTTGTACGCCTCGAAGAGAAGCCGGCGGCCATAGAGCAGTTCGTCGGTCAGCTCGCGCTTGTAGCCGGCGATCCTTGCCAGGAGGACCAGATCGTGGTTCCGCCCGGCCACATCTAGCGGATCGAACTGGAGGGAGCCGAGCCGGTCTACGACGGCGAGCACACTCGCGTCCTCGGCAGGCAGCGACCTGGCGGGAGCCAGCAAGTGGCGAATCGCCAGGAAGCGGCGCGCGGTTTCGAGGCTGATGTGGTGTGGCATGGTGCGATTGTGCAGGACGTCGGTGTCGAGGTGTGACAGGTATGCCGCTCTCGCCGCGCTGGGCCACGATTCAGCCGGGTCTGGTCGCCTTCAGCAGAACCAGCGAGCGAGGACCCAGCGTAATGGCCGCGCCGGATCCGAGCTGAGCTGCGCTTGCCGCTGGAATCGCCCGGCCTGCCGTGGTGCTGCCATCGAACGTATCGAGCTCGCGCTCCCAGGCTCTGGGCGCCCCGACGTCCGGCAGCGTAAAAGTCAGCGGCTCCCACCAGCCGTTGATCAGCAGCAACAGGTCGTCGTCGAGGATGGGATGGCCCTGCTGGTCGCGGTCCGGATCGCGCTGTCCATCCGCATACATGACGACGCTGCGGGTCCAGCCGGCATTCCAATCGGAGTCGGTCATGGCCGACCCGACCGGCGTGAACCACGCAATGTCTCCCTCTCCTGCGCCGCTGACGAAACGGCGTCGCCGCAGGACCGGGTGACTTCGCCGTATCGCCACGGCCTTGCGGGCAAAGTCCAGGAACTCCCCGTCGACGGCCGACCAGTCGAACCACGAGATCTCGTTGTCCTGGCAGTACGCATTGTTGTTGCCCTGCTGGGTACGGCCCAGCTCGTCGCCGCCGAGGAGCATCGGCACTCCCAGGCTGAGCAGCACCGTGGCGAGCAGGGCGCGCGATTGGGAGGTCCGGAGGTTGCCCACAACCGGGTTGTCTGTCGCGCCTTCGGCGCCGCAATTCCAGGAGCGGTTGTCGTCGGTGCCGTCGTTGTTCGATTCGCCGTTTGCATCGTTGTGCTTGGCGTCGTAGGAAACGAGGTCGCGCAGGGTGAAGCCGTCGTGGCATGTCACGAAGTTGACCGAAGCGTTGGGTCGCCGGTGGGAAGGGCCGTATAGATCGGCGGAGCCTGTCAGACGCGTCGCGAGGTCCGGCAGGGTCCCCTCGATGCCGCGCCAGAAGTCGCGCACCGTGTCGCGGTAGCGGCCGTTCCACTCGCTCCACAGCGCCGGGAAGCGGCCGAGGTCGTAGCTGTCCGATTGGCCGACGTCCCACGGCTCGGCGATGAGCTTGACCCTGGACACGACGGGATCCTGGGCCACGAGATCAAAGAAGGCGGCTACGCGGTCGAACCCGCCACGCTCCCGGGCCAGGGCAACGGCGAGATCGAAGCGAAAGCCATCCACGTGCATCTCGCCGATCCAGTAGCGCAGCGAGTCCATGATGAGCCGCAGCGCCAGCGGATCGTCGGAGTTGAGCGTGTTGCCCGTGCCGGTGGTGTCGAAGTAGTAGCGGCGATCGCTTTCAACGAGGCGGTAGTAGGCCGGATTGTCGAGACCGCGAAGCGACAGCGTCGGGCCCAGGTGGTTGCCCTCCGGGGTGTGGTTGAAAACGACGTCGATGACTACTTCGAGGCCTGCCGCGTGAAGGCGCTTGACCATGGTCTTGAATTCGGCAACCTGTTCCTCGGGGTGACCTGCCCTGGCCCGAGCGGAATAGCCTGCATACGGGGCGAAGAACCCCAACGTGCTGTAGCCCCAGTAGTTGTCCAGCCCTTTGGCGGTCAGGAAGCCGTCGTCGAGGTGGTGATGGACGGGCATCAACTCCACAGCGGTCACACCCAGGCGGGTCAGGTGCTCGATCGCGGCGGGATGGGCCAGCCCGGCGAAAGTGCCGCGCAGTTCAGTTGGAATCGTGGGGTGTCGCTGCGTGAAGCCCTTGACGTGAGCCTCGTACAAGATCGTTTCGGAGTAGGGGATGGCGGGCGGCGCATCATCGCCCCAGTCGAACTCGCCCGCGACCACCAGGCCGCGCGGGACGAACGGCGCCGAGTCGAGGTTGCTGAAACCGTCCGGGTCGCCTAGGGGATAACCCAGGACTTCGGGGCCCCACCCGACGTCGCCGACGATTGCGCGGGCGTAAGGATCGAGCAGCAGCTTGTTGCTGTTGCAGCGCAGTCCCGAACGTGGGTCGTACGGCCCCGAGACGCGGTAACCGTAACGTTGGCCGTGGCCGATGCCGGGCACGAAACCGTGCCAGATCCCGGCGTCCTGCTCTATGAGCGGTATCTGTCGCTCGACGCCGGCCTCGTCGAACAGGCACAACGCGATGCCGTCGGCAATGTCCGAGGCTACGGCGAAGTTTGTGCCGGATTCAGTCGGGGTGGCTCCCAGAGGAAACGGTCGGCCCGGCCACATCAGTACCACCCGTGGGCAAGACGGAAATTCCACGCCCCGCATGCGGTGCCGTAGCGGTTCGCGATGTACTGCAAGCCCCAGCTCACCTGAGTCCGGGGGCTTGTGCGCCAGTTGCGCCCCGCCGTGGCCATTTTTGTGGCCGGCAGAGACTGGGGGATTCCATAGGCGCCGGTGGTTGCATTGATTGCCCGAGGATTCCAGTTCGATTCCGACTTCCACAATACGTCGATGCAGGCGAACTGGCGAGTGTCGAGGTGGGCACGCACGTAAGCCCGTGCGTTAGCGACCGTGTCCGGGACCGGCGCAGGCGTCGGCTTCGGCGTCGGCTTCGGCGTCGGCGGCGGGGTCCGGCCGAAGAAGTAGGTCGAAGTGGCCGGAGGCGTCTCGGTCACGCCGGGGGTCGAGGCGCTCAGAGTGATGGACGGGCCGAAGGAGACACGGACGTCATATTCCGCCCTGGAAAGAGGCGGCGGAGGAATTGGGGTGGTGGATGGCTGCTGTGGCTTTTGCCATGTGGTGGGGCTTAACGCCATTGCGGTTCCGGAAACCACGACGACGACGGCAGCTGCCGTCGCGAAGCCGGCCGCGAGCGCTCGCTGTCTCAATAACTCCTCACTAGAGTTCGATTCGCGAACTCATACGTTTGCCCGGGGAGGGCGCATGCCTGCTGCTAACCCATAGGGCATAGCGAGACACGGAGGGGCCTTGCCGAAGAGAAAAGGATGCGATGGAACTGATCGAATTGGATCCCGGTGGACGCCAGTCATCGCTCCGTGGTGGTGGAGCGAAGGGGCGCTAGACTCGGCAAAGCCCCCAGGTCCGGCCGATCAAGGGCGAGGGCGATCTTTGGCAGAAGTCAGATGGCCGTCTCGCCGCCGGAGACCCGACAATAGCACGGATCGAAACTTCGTCAATTTTGGGGGCGAGGTGCGCGACGTCCGAACCGGGCAAGACGCTCCGCCTTCCGGTGCTCCAGGCATGGGTTTGACGTCGCTGCGCCCAATCCCGATAATACAAGTCGGGATTAGAAACACACGAGGCCGTCGTCCGGGCGGGCACCCTGGTCGGTGAGCGACTTCCAAGGAGCGCTATGGCTACCACCCCGCAGATCGTGTCAGGGGAGTACAAGTTCGGCTTCCACGACGACGTGGAATACCTCGAGCAGACCAAACGCGGCCTGACTCGCGAGACCGTGGAGGAGATCAGCCGGATCAAGGACGAGCCCAAGTGGATGCTCGATTTCCGGCTCCGCGCCTACGAGCACTTCCTCGCCCGGCCGATGCCCATGTGGGGCGGCGATCTGCTCCAGATCGACCTCGACAAGATCGTCTATTACCGCAAGCCTTCCGAGGGCGAAGAGAAATCCTGGGACGACGTCCCGGACAAGATCAAGAAGACCTTCGAGCGCCTCGGGATCCCAGAGGCAGAGCGAAAATTCCTGTCCGGCGTTGGCGCGCAATACGACTCAGAGGTCGTCTACCACAGCGTTCGCGAAGAGCTATCCAAGATCGGCGTCGTGTTCATGGGCACCGACCAGGGCCTCAAGGAATACCCGGAGCTCTTCAGGAAGTACTTCGC
>CAZRUC010000069.1:0-9149 GCA_964603175.1 uncultured Anaerolineaceae bacterium | reverse complement strand
CCGGCACGAGCCGGCTCTACGACCTGGTGCACGAGCGCGTAATCGTCGGAACGCTTGATCGTCCGCTGGTGGTGCCGGCCGGCGCGGTCGTCGTCCCGGGCGTTCGGGCCGTGACCGGCGCATTCGCCGAACGCGAGGGCATCGCCCTTTCGGCGGCGGTCGTGGTCAAGTATCGCGACGAGCGAACGGACGCGCGCGTCGCTCTCGAGGAAACTCTGCGATGACCGGCGTCTCGACGACGCGATCGGGCGCCGCGGCCCAAGGCTCGGCCGCGACCCTGGATGGCATCCTGCGCGATGGGCTGCTCGCCGGCGTCTCCCCCGAACGACTCGCCGAGGAATTCGGTACGCCGTTCTACGTCTACGACCTCGACCTGATCGGCCGGCGCGTCGACGATCTGCGTGCGGCCTTGCCGCCGCGGTTCAGACTCGCGTTCGCCATCAAGGCCAATCCTGCGCTGGCGGTCGTCGCTCATCTGGCGCGCCGCGGAGTCGGCGCCGACATCGCCTCCGGCGGGGAGCTGGAGACGGTCCTGCGGGCGGGCTTCGCCCCAGTCGCTATCGCGATGACGGGGCCCGGCAAGACGGAGGCAGAGTTGGCGGCCGCGGTTGCCGCCGGCATCGGCGCCGTCACGGTCGAGTCGCCGGGCGAGCTGCGCCGCCTGGAAGCGATAGCCGCCAGATTTGGACGGCGCCAGCCCATCATGCTGCGGCTCTCCGTGTCGGAAGACGCCGAGTTCGAGCAGGTCCGACTGATCGGCGGCGCGCCCGGCAAGTTCGGCATGCCGCTCGACGACCTCAGGGAAGCGGCCCGGTATGCGGCCGCATCAGCGCACCTGGAATGGCTCGGAGTGCACGCCTTCGGCGCCTCGAATCTGCGCGACGCGGATCGGCTCGCAGACCACGTGGCCAAGCTCGTGGCAGCGGGCCGGGACGTGGCCGCGGAGGCCGGCGTTCCTCTCCGCCTCGTCGATGCGGGCGGTGGATTGGGGATCCCTTACGCCGACGGGGAGCAGCCGCTCGACCTGGCGCTACTCGGCTCGCGTCTCGCGGCTCTCAACGCAACATGGGACGCCGACCCGGCGCTCGCCGGAATGCAGGTCCTGGTCGAGCCGGGCCGCTTCCTCGTTGGGCCGGCCGGCGCGTATGTGACTCGCGTCGTGGACGTGAAGGGATCGGCCGAAGCACCGGTCGCGATCCTGGACGGCGGCATCAATCACGCCCTACGGCCGGCGCTGGTGCGCCAGGAGCAGCGCCTCGCCGTGGTGTCGAGCGACGGTGCAGCGTCCCGCGACCGCGTCCCGGTCACCGTGGCGGGGCCGCTCTGCACCGGAATCGATCTATTCGCGAAGTCGGCCCTGTTGCCGCGGCCCCAGGTAGGCGATCTAGTCGCGCTGCTCGACGTCGGGGCCTACGGCTTCACCGAATCGATGCCCATGTTCCTCTCGCACGGAGCACCGGCAGAAGTGGCAATCATGGCCGGCCAGGCCCGCCTGATACGTCCGCGCCAGACCGCGGCCGAGTTCCTGGACCGCCAGATCTCGCCGGACTGGTAGCCGACCAGCAGGACGCGCCCTTCGATGACCGCAGGCGGTGCCTTATGAACAGGAATAGCTCGATCCGGCGCCGCAGCTTCGAACGACCGGCCGCCGCCGCTCTCGGCGTGCTGGTGGCGGCTCTCTCGATCGGCTATGCCCTCAGCCTCGGGGCGTCACCGGGTCCTCCCTACCTGTTGGCGAGCCTCATCTCGGCCGTCCCGGTCGCCGGCGTCGCCGTCCTGGTCGCCGAACGTTGGCCTCACAGCGCCGCGCTCGGACTGGTGGGTCTGATCGCGTTCAGCGGGGCCTTCGTGGTCGAAGAAGTATCCAGGTCTGCGACTCTGGCGCCGCTTTCGGTCGCCATAGCCTGCGTGCTGGCCGCGGGAAGTGTGCTCGTGTTCGCCCGCCGAGCGCGATGGCGGGACGTCCTAGCAGGGCTACTTCTGACCTATGCGAGTGCCGGATTCATGTTCCATTTCAGCGTCCTGCTCTAGCTCCGCGCGCCTCAGCTCGCGGGCCCGACCAGGCTGAGCCGCGCGGTCCTGCCCATTCTGAGGACCGGCGATTCCCGCCAGGTTGGCACATCCCACCATTCGAAGCCAGCGGCCTCCGGCCAATTGCCGCGAGTTCCCGGATCCGACTACAGCTTCGACCGTCGCCGCGCCAGTCGGCCGTAAGAAAGAACGTGCACGCCGTTGAGGTATGTCGATCCGGGCAAGATCCATGGCGCAGGCTCGGCTCAGTAGCTGGTTTCCTCCAGCCGGACCTTGCCCTTGAACTTCCAATAGATGTAGCTCGTGTAGCCGACCACGATCGGCATGCCGATCCCCGCCACCACCAGCATCACCGACATGGTCAGGTCGGACGAATGGGCGCCGTGGACCGTCAGGCTCGCGCCCGCACCGGTGGAGGGGAGAAGGTTTGGATATAGCGCCGTACCCGCGGTGATGGCGAGGCCCACGATCGCGATGGACGAGCAGAGGAACGCATTCGCGGCCTGGCGGCGGAGGTTGGACCGGAGGAGAAACGCGAGTGAGTGGAAAACGATGACCGGCCCGACCCAGGCGATCGGGGTGCCAAAGTTGTCGAACACCCGCTTGGCATCGCCCACGGCGATCAGAGTCGAACCGACCCAGGCCACGACAACCACGGCGATTGCCACCCGCTGTATCCGGCGAGCCCGATCCGCCAGCGCGCCCTCCGTCTTGAGCACGAGCCAGGCAGTGCCCTGCTGGACAACGACTCCGACGGTCAGGACTCCAACCGCAAGCGAGAACGGGTTCAGCAGGCCCACGAAGCCGCCGCGGTAGACGCCGTCGGCGTCCAGGGTAATGCCCCGCATGACGTTCCCCAGGGCCACGCCGAAGAGCAGTGCGGCCAGCGCGGATCCCAGGGAGAACAGGAAGTCCCAGCTTCGCCGCCACAAGAGATTGGTCTCCTTGCCACGGAACTCGATCGAGACACCACGCAGGATGAGAGAGCCGAGCAGGAGAACGACGGCAAGGTAGAAGCCGGACAGAGCAGTGCCGTAGACCAGGGGGAACGCCGCAAAGAGGGCGCCCCCCGCGGTAATCAGCCAGACCTCGTTGCCGTCCCAGACCGGGCCGATGGCGTTGAGGACGTTGCGTCGCTCGACGTCCGTTCGGGCCACCAGAAGGTGAACCGCGCCTGCGCCGAGGTCGAACCCGTCGAGAAGTGCGTAACCGGTGAAAAGGACTCCGAGCAGAACGAACCAGACAACCGAGAGTTCCGGCATCTCAGTTACCTCCGACGGCCGGCGCAGGGGCGGCGGCGACGGGAGCCTCAGGCTCCGGCGCGACCGAGGGATCCGGATCGGGTCCCTTGGCGATCTCCTTGCGGATCGCGTAAAGCCACAGGAAGAGAAGCAGCGCGTACAGCGCCACGATGGCCCCGATCGAGATGGCAACGTCCGCCGCGGAGACCGCGGGCGACGTCCCTTCGACCGTCCGCATCAGGTTGTAGACGATCCAGGGCTGGCGCCCGACCTCGGCCGTCATCCAGCCCAGCTCGACCGCGAGGATCGGCAATGGGATGGCCAGCACCGCGAGCTTGAGCCACAAGGTCTGCTTCTCGATCGTTTTCCGCCACAGGAAGAAGATCCCGACGAGCATCAGCAGCAGCATCAGCCCGCCGAGGCCAACCATGGTGTGGAAGCCGACGAAAGTCATCGCCACCGGCGGCCAGAGCGACTGATCCCAATTGTCGAGGCCCTTCACCTGGCCGTTGAGGTCGCCCTCGCTCATCAGGCTCAGTCCGTTGGGAATCCCTATTGCCATGTTCAGCGGTCCGGTCTGGCTGGGCGGTAGTGCGATCAGAATGAGAGGCGCCCCCGTCTCGGTCTTGAACACGCCTTCCATTGCCGCGAACTTGATCGGCTGCCACTGGTAGACCTCGCGCGTCTGGATGTCGCCGCTGATGAACATGCTCCCCGACCCGACGAACGCGATGACCATAGTCAAAGGCAGCGTGATCCGCGCGATGTCGAGGTTTCGGCCGCGCAGCACATACCAGGCCGAGATGCCCATGAGGAAGAAGGCCCCCACCACGTAGCAGGCGGAAACCGTGTGGATGAAACGAGGCAGGATCGACGGGTTGAAGACGGCGGCCCAGAAGTCCGTGAGGACTGCCTTCTCGCCGACGACGTTTGTGTTGCAGGAGGGATCCGGGGAGCAGACGTAACCAGCGGGGGTCTGCATCCACGAATTCGCAACGAGAATCCAGAAGGCAGAAAGCGTCGTCCCGAACCAAACCAGGACGCCTGCCAGCCAGCGAACGGTCGACGAGACCCTGTGACGTCCGAACAGGATGAGGCCGACGAATGCAGACTCCAGGAAGAACGCCAGGATGCCTTCGGCCGCTAGGGGGGCTCCCAGTATGTCCCCCACGAAGCCGGAGAATCGCGACCAGTTCGTGCCGAACTCGAACTCCATGACGATGCCACTGACCACGCCGATCACGAACGTGACGGCGAAGAGTTTCGTCATGAAGACCGACATGCGGTCGTAAACGTCCTTCTTGGTCCGCCACCGAAGGGTTTCGATGATGGCGATAAGAGCGGCCAGGCCGATCGTTATCGAAGGAAAGATGAAATGGAAGCTGACGGTCAGCGCAAACTGGAGCCGCGACAGCTGAGTTACGTCCACAGGCAGTCTCCTCTGGGGACCGGTGCAGAGCTAGACGTGGGCGCGGTGGGCCGACCGCAAAGAAATAGAGCCGTGGCGTGCATTATGCGGAGCCCCGAGTCGCAGGTCCAGCCAGTGTGCGCTTCCCGGAACCGTTGCGCGCTGTCGTTTCAGGGAGTGAAGTACCCACCGACGTCCAGGACGAAATGGGTCGTCGATCCCCCCTTGGTCGCCATGTAGCCGACGCTGACCGATCCGTCCGCCGCCAGGCTCACGTCGAAACCGTTGGCCCTGTTGTCCCCGCTCGGGAAGTTGAGGGTGGAGGTCGAATTCGCGCCGCTCGCCGCGGGGCTGACGGTCAGGTAGCCCTGGTACGTTTGCCCGGTGACGGTGAGGTTGCCGCTGATACCCATCGCCGTCGTGGGGATGTCGCCGCGCCCGGCGATTGCGACGGTCGCGGGCACGCCGGTCTTGATCGGGCCCGCAAAGGGCAAGCTAACTCGCGTGTCCACGAGCCTGGTCGGCTCCATGGGCACGAAATGGGCTCCACCCAGGCCTTGTACGAAGTAGCCGGTGACGTCGAAAACCAGGTTGGCGGTCGACGCCTTCGGACCCACCCAAACCGCGCTCAGAGTGCCGCCGCTCAAGGCGACCGTCACTCCGTCGGCCCTGATGTCCTTGGCGGGCGCGTTTACCGTCGAGCAACAGATCGTCGCGGGATTGGCGGGGATCGACGGCCCGACGAACGCCCATCCCATCCCCGTAGGGCTCACGAGCGTGAGATTGCCGGTGACGGCGACGGCTTCGGCCGGCACGCCTGCTTTGCCCGTAACCTGGAAACTCTTCGCGACACCCGTCTTGAACGCGCCGCTGGTGCCGGTCCCGTTGCGGCTGTCGAGCACTCGGCCCGGTGCCAGCGGCTTGAAAGTGGCGCCGTTGTCGTCGGCCAGGAAGTAGCCCGTGACGTCGAAGATAACCTGGGTCGTCCCGGTGCCATTCGGAACGTACACGGCAGCGAGCCGACCGACAGCGTCCAGCGCCACCGTCACGTTGTTGGCGCGGTTGTCGCCTGCGGGGAAGTTGAGGTTGGATGAACCCGGTGCGCTCGTGGCAACGGGACCGATCGATATGTAGCCCTGCTTCGTCTGCCCCGTCACGGTGAGGATCCCTGTAACCGCCACGGCGCCGGCCGGAACACCTCCGCGGCCGGTCACCTGGAGCAGCCGCGGAACACGGTTCGAGAACACGCCGCTCAGCCCGTTTCCGATCCTGGTGTCGAGGATGCGGGCCGGAGCAACGGGATAGAAAGTGGTCGGCTTGTACGGCGCCGCCTCGGTGAACAGCTCGGACGACGCGACATATGCGTCCTGCCCTGCGCCGTGCCCACCTACCACGAGCACTCGCCCATCGGCGAGCACAGTGGCCGAGTGATAGCGCCGGCCCTCGGCCAGCGGGGCCGTCGACGACCATAGCCCGGTGGTCGGATCGTAGATCTCGGCGCTCGTCAGGGCGGGATTAGGCCCGCCCGAGTAGCCACCGGCCGCCAGCACTCGCCCGTCGGCAAGCCTCGAGAGGGTCAGGTCGCAGCGGGCGGTCAGCATGCTTCCGGTGGGCGTCCACTGGCCAGTGCCCGGGTCGAATATCTCGGCGGAGGCCAACGCCCGGCTGCCGTCGCAGCCACCGGCCACGAGAACGCGCCCATCTGCCAGCAGCTGCGCGGCATGGTCGAATCTGGGCGCCTGCATCGACGTCGCGGCGGTCCAGCCTGTTGCCGGGGAGTAGATGACCGCCGCAGACAGAGCCGCAGTGCTGTCCGGTGCCCCGTTGTCTCCCCCGGCGACCAGGACCGTCCCGTCGCCCAGGGTCGTGGCCGTCATGGCGTAGCGACCGGCGCCGCCGGGGAGATCCGGCGCCGAACTCCAGGTGCCTCCGGACGCGGAGTAGACATCGACTGCCGGCGTCAGGAGAGACGCTCCGCCGTCGTAGCCGCTGATGACCATGACGTCGCCATTGGCGAGCGTGGCTCCGGCCGCGAATGCGTGCGCGTGAGCCATGGCCGGCGTTTGGGTCCAGGTGTTGGCCGAGGGATCGTAAATGTCACCGAACCCGTAGTAGCCCGTGTCGTCGGTACCGCCCGCGAAGAGCGCGCGGCCGTCGGGGAGGATCGAAGCGACCTGCCCATAGGCCGATCGGCCGATCGTCCCGGCGCTTGCCCAAGATTGCGAGTTCGGATCCCAGCGCTCGGCGGAGGCGAAGAAGCCGAAGCCATTCCAGCCGCCGGCCGTGAGTACGCTGCCATCTCCGAGGCGGACCGCAGGCGCGAAGTCTCTGGCGGCCTGGAGATTGCCGGCAGAGGTCCACACGGCCGGAGTTCCGCCGGCCGCGGCCGCGACCGGCACGAGGGACGACGCCGGGCCCAAGACTACGAGGACCGCGCAGGTGAAGACGGCGGAGATAGCCCCGCGGCCTATCCTCTCGCGTCGCATTCGTGCCTCCGGATCGGCCTGGCCCCAGACGAACGACCGAAGCCGGCTTGACGGTAGCTTGGGGCAGCGCCGGCGCCAGTGTGGGCCCAGTTGTATGGCCGGCGCAACTCGGCGTGCCCTTCGGCGGCGACGTTCCGCCGGTGTCGGACGCCGCGCCGCCCAGGAGCCGGCGCTCCGGTGCCGCCGATTGGCCCTGACGCAGAGCCCCGCAAAGTGCTAAAACGCCTCAGTGAGCAGCCTCCGTCACGGGCTCAACCGTATTGCCGCGGGCGCCGCCGTGCGCTTCTCGCGACGATCGCGAACTCGAAGCCAGTTTGCGCTGGGCGCGCTGCTGCTGGTTGCGGCCGCGCTCGTGGTTTTGGCGCAGCCCTGGGCGCTGCCGTCGCGGGCGAGTGCGCCGCAGTCTCCGGCAGTCTCCCTCGCGGCGGGATCCATCGGCACGAGCGCCCCTACGGCGGGCTCGGAATCATCGGGCGCCGCAAAGGCCGCTCCCTCCGCGACCTGGGACGGGCTGACGCCGCTCCCGATTTCCCAGCTCACCGGCTACGTCTGGCCGCTCGCGAACGCTCGGATCACGCTCCCGTTCGAGACGACGGATTGGGGCGACTTCATGGTCGACGGCAAGCGGTTCCACGACGGCGTGGATATGGCGACCTTCTGCGGCGACAAGATCACCGCTGCCCACGACGGCGTCGTGCTCGCGGCCGGGCGTCACTTTGACGACTTCCTGGGCTGGCAGGGTGATCTGACCCCCTATTACGCCCGCCTGGACGCCAAGCGGCTATGGAACTACCTGCCGATCATGGTCGTGATCGACGACGGCAACGGCTACCGAAGCCTGTACGCCCACATGTATCTGCTCACGGTCGACGTGGGTGAGACGGTCAAGGCGGGCCAGCTCATCGGCTACGAAGGTGCGACCGGCAACGCGACGGGCTGCCACCTCCACTACGGTCTGTTCAGTCCGCTGGAGAAGGCGACTTTCGGGGTCGATCCCGGAGTGGCGACTCGGATGCTGCTGCCTTCGACCGAGACCGCCCGTGTCGATCCGCTGCTGATCCTCCCGTACCGCAACGAGATAGAGGAGATGCGGACGTTACGGCCCTCGGACGCGGCCAAGTGCACGCAATCCCCCTCGCCGAGTCCGAGTCCGACCCCAAGCGCGAGCCCAAGCCCAAGTCCGACCCACTCCCCCAAGCCTTCGCTCAGCGCTCGCCCCACGGCAACGACGACGCACGCCCCGGTCACGGCCGCGCCGACCGCTACGCCGACCGCCGCACCGACGACGAGTGCCGGCGAGGAGCCGTCTTCGAGCGTCTAGCGGCCGTCAGACGATGCGCCGGAACCGCCTGGCCACGAGCGAATAGGCGGGCAATCTGCTCAAGGACGCGCTGAGCGGCGCCGCGGGCTCGCCATCCCGCCCGACGATCGCCAGCAGGGAATCGGTGGCCGTCGCCTCTTCCGGGCGCGCATCGATCTCGGCGAGATCGACCTCGACGCTGCCCGGGACCGCGGGCCCAAGCGCCTCGATCGCGGCGGCTCGCGCGGACTCGCGCCCGGTGGCCTCGTAGTTGCTGCGCAGCTCGGTCTCGGCTTGCCAGCGTGGCCGGCGCAACAGAATCGCACCCCAGGCGCCCCCGACCTCGGCCGTCACCGTGCCATCTCCGGGAGTGGGCGCCGCCGAGATTGCCTCACCCCGGGCCCAAAGTGCCGCCTGATGCAGAAGAGCGTATTCGTCGAGGTCCGCGTACAAGCCGAGTGCCTCCGCGGGCGACGCGTCGCCGAAGATCGCCTGGATGCTCGGGCGGAAGACCTGCGCCAGATCCAGGTCGATCGCCCGCACGGTTCGGTGGTAGTAGATCTGCTGGTACATGAACAGCCGGGCAGTCAGGAACATCTCCAGGGCGCCGAGCCCGGGTTCATAGAGTGAAAGCCCGCGCGGCCCCACGAAGCTGTAGCGCCGCAGCCGCTCGACGTCGATCG
>CAZRUC010000068.1:0-9157 GCA_964603175.1 uncultured Anaerolineaceae bacterium | reverse complement strand
GGCCGCAGGTTGCATTGCCGCCATACTTGTTCGATGCCCGACCACATCGTCCCGCTCGAACGATTCCACGAGGCCCGACGCGCGCTCGAAGGGCGCATCCACCGCACGCCCATTCTGTCCTCGGCCACGGCCGGCCGTGTGCTCTTGGCGCAGGGTGTGAAAGTGGCCGACGGCCGCGTATACGCCAAGGCGGAGCATCTGCAGAAGACCGGCGCGTTCAAGATCCGTGGCGCGCTGAACAAGGTCGGGGCGCTCTCGGCTTCGGAGCGTGCCGCGGGCGTGATAACACTCTCCGCCGGCAACCACGCCCAGGGAGTGGCGCTGGCCGCGCACGAGGCCGGGGTTCATGCCGTCGTCATGATGCCGACCGGCGCCGTGCGCTCCAAGGTTGACGCGTGCCTCGGCTATGGCGCCGAGGTGATCCTGTTCGGCGAGCACGTCGGGGAGACGTGGGCTCGCATGGAGGAGGTCCAGGCGGAGCGCGGGCTGACGTTCGTGCCGCCATTCGACGATCCGTGGGTCATGGCGGGGCAGGGGACCGTCGGCCTGGAGATCATCGACGATCTGCCGGACGTGGACGTCGTTGTCGCGGGGATCGGCGGCGGCGCGCTCTGCACCGGGACGGCTGCCGCGATCAAGGAGACGCGGCCGGGAGTCCGCGTTTACGGCGTGGAACCGGAACGTTCCAACGCCCTGTCGCTCGCCCTGGAGCGAGGCGAGATAGTGCCCATCCAACCGATATCCGTGGCCGATGGGCTGGGCGCGCCATTCGCGGGGGAGTGGACGATGGCGATGGGCCGCCGCTACCTCGATGGGATCGTGCTCCTCGACGACCCGACGATCCTGGCGGGCATGCGCTTCGCCCTGGAGCGGATGAAGCAGCTCGTGGAGCCGGCCGGGGCAGCGGCCCTGGCAGCGGTGCTCTTCGGCAAGATCCCGATCCGAGACGGCGAGCGGGTGTGCGTCGTCTTCAGCGGCGGGAATGTGGAGATGAGCCGCGTGGCGGAGCTGCTGGCCGGTGCCGCGCCACTCGAGGTTCCGCCTGTGGTCGCTTAGCGGACTGCGCGCGCGCACCGCGAGCCGTGGCTCAGTAGGCGCCCAGGTCGTGGAGCCGGTCGTCGTCGATTCCCATGTGGTGAGCCAGCTCGTGGACGACGGTCACCCGGACCTCGTGCTCCAGCTCGGCGGCATCGAGGAAATCCTCCTCGAGGGGAATCTGGAAGAGAGTGATCTTGTTGGGGACGAATGCCCAATCCGCGGCCCACTCAGTCCTGGGCACTCCCTCGTAGAGCCCGTAAAGGCTGTCGCTCGGCCGGAGTCCATTTTCGCGGAGCTGCTCTCGAGACGGCTCGTCCTCGATCACGATTGCCACGTCGTCGAGGGCGCGGGCGAACGGCTCAGGGATTGAGCTGAGCGCTCGAGCGACCAGCTCTTCGAAGCTGGCGCCCGCTCCCGGTCTGCGGCGCCGGCGAAAACTGCCGCGGGGTCTCTTGGCCATGTGCCTATGCTACGACCCGACCCGCGGCGTAGGATTCGCCCGAAGGAGTCATCGATGCCCACCGACCACCCCATTGAACACGACCGGCTCGACCTCGAGGCGCACATCCGCCAGATAGTCGACGAGATCGAGAATGGCGACGACGACACGTTCGACGCGACGCCCGAAGGGCCGGCCGCCTCCGATGCCGCGGCGAGGGCGGGCGTGAGCGCCCCGCAGGGCATCGAGGGCGCGGTACGGCAGATCCTGACCGAGATCGGCGAGGACGCCGAGCGCGAAGGCCTGCTCCGGACTCCGGAGCGCATGCACCGGATGTGGCTCGAGCTCACCTGCGGCTACAGCGTCGATCCCGACCGGCTCATCAACGGCGCCGTCTTCGACGTCGGCTACAGCGAGATGGTCGTAATCAAGGGGATCCCGTTCTACTCGCTGTGCGAACACCACATGCTGCCGTTCTTCGGGACCGCCTCGGTCGGCTACCTGCCGCGTGGCCGCGTAATCGGACTCTCCAAGATCCCCCGCGTAGTTGAGATGTTCGCCCGCCGTCTCCAGGTTCAGGAGCGCATGACGCAGCAGATCGCAGACTTCCTGCAGCTACGGCTGAACCCATACGGCGTCGGTGTCGTGATCGAGGCGGAGCATCTGTGCCTGGCAATGCGGGGCGTCCAAAAGGGCGGCGCCACGATGGTCACGAGCAGCGTGCTCGGGACATTCCGCTCGACGAAGGAAACGCGGGACGAGTTCATGTCGCATTTGGATCGCGCGGTTCCGAGAGTCTGAGCGGCGCCGCGCTATCCTGATCGCACACGGCAGCGAGGGCCGCCTCGAACGAATAGAGGGGACACTGACGATGGATTCGGAGAACTCCGCGCCCGACAAGCGTCAGCCGCATGCTTTCGAGCCTGTGCCGGATGTGCCGAGCGTCTATCCGAGAACGGGGACCATGCTCCAGCAGGGTGTCGTTGCCTCGGGCATGGGACTGCCGAACGCGAGCAACCCAAAATGTGCGCTCTGCGGCGCTCCTCGGGCCGCTCGGATCCACACCGATGCCGAGGCCGAGGCGGACGCCGAATCACCCAAGTGGGGATAGGGCTAGAGACCGGCCACCTCTAGGGACGTCCCGGCCGCTATGATCCGCCCATGACTGATCGACCGATCAAGGTACTCATCGCCAAGCCGGGGCTGGACGGACACGACCGCGGTGCGAAAGTGCTTGCGCGCGGCTTGCGGGATGAAGGCTTCGAAGTCGTCTACACGGGACTCCGCCAGACGCCGGAGATGATCGTGACGGCGGCTCTGCAGGAAGACGTCGACGTCGTCGGCCTCTCGATCCTGTCCGGTGCGCACATGACGCTATTGCCTCGTATCTGCGCCCTGATGCGCGAACGTGGCATGGACGACGTCCTCGTGGCCGCCGGCGGCATCATCCCCGACGACGACGTGGCGGCACTCAAGGAGACCGGCGTTGCGGCCGTCTTCGGCCCGGGCACGACGATCGCCCAGGTGGCCGATTTCCTGCGGGCCAACTGCAGGCCGCGGGAATAGCTGCCAGCGGCGTGGCCGAGGATTGCAACCCGACGGCGACCGAAGGGGCCGTCGCGACCCGCGGTGAGGCTCTCTGCAACGCGGCGCTGGCCGGCGATCGACGAGCGCTGGCGCAACTCCTGACGGCAGTCGAGAATCGCACGCGACTTGCGGAAGTGGCGATGCGGCGGCTCTACCCGATGGCCGGACGTGCGCAGCTTGTGGGCATCACAGGGCCGCCCGGTGCGGGCAAGAGCACCCTCGTCGCCGCGCTCATCGCGGAAATCCGGAGAGCGGGTCGGCCGGTGGCGGTCGTGGCGGTCGACCCCTCGAGCCCGATCACCGGTGGCGCGGTCCTCGGCGACCGAGTGCGGATGCAGTCGTACGCGCACGACGGAGACGTGTTCATTCGGTCGATGGCGTCGCGAGGTCATTCGGGCGGGCTCTCGCCGGCGACTACGGCCGCGGCGGCGGTCTTCGACGCGATCGGCTTCTACGTCGTCCTGATCGAGACGGTCGGAACCGGCCAGAGCGAGGTCGAGGTGGCCTCCGCCGCCGATACGACCGTCGTGGTCGAGGCTCCGGACATGGGCGACGAGATCCAGGCGATCAAAGCCGGCCTGCTCGAAGTGGCCGACATCGTGGTCGTGAACAAGGGCGACCGACCCGGGGCCCATCGAACCGCCGGTCAACTCCACGCCATGCTCGCCGATGCACCGCGCGAGCGAGGGTCGGACAGGCCACAGCCCAAGAGCCCCGAGGTGCTGGTGACGACGGCTGCCACGGGCGCGGGAGTGGCCGAGCTGCTGGCGGCCATCGACCGGCACCGCTCCGCGGTGCGTGGCTCGGTCGGCGACGAGGCGCGCATGCAGCGGGCGGAGGCGCAGGTCTGGGCAATTCTCTCGGACCGGCTGCATGAGCGGATTCGCGCGCTGGAGGGTTCGTTGGTCGGCGGCTCGGGTCGCGCCACGACGGCCGGGGACTTGCTACGTCGCGTTGCTGCCCACGAGCTCGATCCCTACCACGCGGCCGATTGCATTCTGGACATGGTCGCCGGCAAACCGGAAGAGTCGGGCTCGGGAGCGGGGCTCTAAGCTCGGGGTCCGATGCTGGCCTTCGCGTCATCCTCGGCCGCGGCCGCAAGCGCCTCGTGCACGACTCGGATGACCGCCTCGATATCGAACGGCTTGGCGAGCAGGCGGATGCCTCGCTGAGTTGCGAAACCGCGCAAATCGGGATTCAGCACGTCGCCGCTCATGAATACGGCTTTGTTCGCGAGCTCGGGCCTGAAGTCGATCGCGGCCTCGTAGAACTCCGTCCCGCTCATGCCCGCCATCCGATGATCGATGAGCATGACGTCGTACGTCGCGTCACGAAGACCGTCCAGGGCCTGGGCTCCGTCCTGGTAAGGGACGCAGTCCATGCCGGCGGCAGCCAGGGCCTTGCGCAGGAATGCCCGAATGGACGGCTCGTCGTCCAGCGCTAGGACACGCGGACGACCCACCGATCGCTCGGGCCCCGCGGTCGCCGCGGGCTGACCAACCGGATCCACAGCTGATTTGTGCGCCGGGCGAGTCTTCGCGTCCGGCTGCGTGCTGATCGCGGCCGCGGGTGCGGCCGCGGGTGCCGGTGCGTCGATCAAGTGCGCCGGCACTGGAACCGTGACGCCGAGTGCCTCGGCAACGCGTCTTTCGTCGGTCATCTTGGCCCGAACCGGCAACTCGATGATGAAGGAGCTGCCGAGATCCCCGGGGCCCGGTTCGTACCACAGGTGGCCGCCGTGGGCCGCCACGATCCCGAACGAGACGGACAGGCCCAGGCCGGTACCCTCGCCCGGTTGCTTCGTCGTGAAGAACGGGTCGAACAACCGCGCTCTGGCCGATTCGGGGACGCCCGGGCCGTCGTCGCGGATGGCGAGGCGTACGCGGCGCTGGTCTTCGGCGGGCCGCTCGCCCTTCGTCGGCGCGGACTGGGCGGTGCGCGCCTTTACGACCGATGCGGTAATCCAGACATGGGCCGGCAGGCCACGCTCGCGGCTTCGGATCGCCTGGATGGCATTGATGGTCAGGTTGAGCAGGACCTGCTGGAGCTGGGCTCTGTCGAGATCCACTTCCGGCAGGGACTCGGGGATGTCGACGCCGACCTGGATGCGGTTGGTGCCGAGGGCGTAGGACTGCAGTTCCAGAACGCTCTGGACCAGCGTCGCGATGCTCGTGGGACGTCGTTCCGGTGGGCGCTGGCGGGCGAAGTCGAGCAGGTTCTGGACGATGCGGCGGGTCCGGTCGGCCTCCTGCACCAGCAGGCCCGCGTCGTGCTTCATGTCTTCGGGCAGGCGTTCGTCGCCTCGAAGCAGCTGGCTGAAGGCGATGATCGCGGCGAGAGGGTTGTTCAGCTCATGCGCGACGCCGGACACGAGCTGGCCGATGGCCTCCATCTTCTGAGCCTGCAGCAGCTCCCGCTGCAGCCGCTCCTGGTCCGACAGGTCTCGAACCAACGACAGGAAGCGCCGCTGACCGCCAAGCTCGACGACTCGGACCTCAACTTCGATCGGGAACTCGCTGCCGTCCGGGCGCCGCCCCCGATCGAGGAATGTTCCGCGGCCCTGGGCCCAGACGATCTGACGGCGACGAGCCATCTCGCGCTCGTCGGCCGAGATGAGCTGCCCGAAATACCGGCCCAGGACTTCGCCGCGGTTGACCCGGTACAGCCGGACGGTCGCCTCGTTGGTATCTAGCACCGTCCCGTCCAGAGCGGAGACGAGCAAGGCGTCCGGGGATTCCTCGAACAGTGTCCGGTAGCGCTCTTCGGAGGATACGAGTCGCTCTCGCAGACGGAAGTTGGCCAGGGCGATACCCGCGATGCGAGCGACGGAGTCGAGCGCAGCCTCGTCCAGGGGTAGCGCGCCGGCCGGCTGCTCGAAGAAGCACAGAAGTGCGCCGGCAAGCTCCTCGCCGGTACGGATCGGAATCGCCCCGAACGAGCGAAAGCCCGTGGCCCGGGCGAGCGGCAGAACCCGTTCGTTGACCTGGCTGGCGACGAAGTCGCCCAGGACGCTGCCGCCGCCGGACAGCAGGAGGCTTCCGCCCGGGGTGTCCCTCGCCGGCACGCCCTTCAGCCACAAACGGAACGCCCCGGTCTCGCCGGCAACGGCGTGGGTCTCGAAATGATGGCCGGCTTCGATCAGGAGGTAGCAGACGCCGGTCGCCGCCAGCGCTTCGCGGACAAGACTCACGGTGCGATGGGCGAGCTCTTCGAATGAGCTGGCTTCCTCGCCGATGCGCGTCAGCTCGTCCAGGGTGTCGAGGCGATGGCCTAGAGCACGCTGGGCGGAGGCGCGGTGGAGCAGCTCCGACCGGAGCCGGAAGTTGGCCAGCGAGATGCTGCAGATGCGGGCGATCGGCTCGAGGAAGTGAACGTCGAACTGCTCGTGGGGAGGGAGGTCGATCCACTCGAGGTGGAGGGCGCCGGCCAGCCTGTCGTCCACTCGCAGCGGCAGCACAGCCTGTGCCACCGGACGGCCGTCGGTGTCAGGCGAGTCGGGGTCGTCGGGGTGCGAGAGCCAGATTCCGTCGTCGGATTGGAGTTGTTCGACGGGCGGCCAATAGGACGGGATCGTGGGCGATTCGCTCAGTCCGGCCCAGGCGTCGCTGGTGTGGCCCACCCAGACGACCGGGTCAACCTTGGCGAGGGACGGGTCGACGAGCATGTAGCCGCCGCCCGACGCCCCGGTTGCGACCACAACTGCCTCGATGGTTTCCTGGGCGAGCCTGGTGAGATCGTCCGTGGAGGCGCCCAGAAGCGTCAACCCCTGCAGCGCGCGCAGTTCCGCTGTCAAGCGGCGCTCGTGGTCGGCAGCTTCGGCCAGGCCCTCGCTCATGCGCAGGTTCGCATAGGCGATCGAGACGATGCGGCCGACCGCCTCGATCGCGCGTTCGTCGATCTGAGCGCGCCCCAGGCCGGCGGTTCCGAAGTGGCACAGCAGCGCCCCGAGTATCTGGTCGCCGTCCCGTATCGGAAAGACGGCGTACGACGCGACACCGCGATCGGCGACTTCGTCTGCTTGGGCGCCTTCGGCGGCGGCATCGGCGAGTGGGAGATGGAACGCCACCGCTCCACCGGAGGCTTGCAGTCTCTGCCAGAAGTAGAAGGAACTGGCCGGTCGGGACCGGGTCAACCGGATCATGCGGGTGGCAATACCGAAGGCCGCCACGACGTGGAGCCGTTCGCCATCCACTCGAACTGCAAAGCCGCCCTGAGCGCCGAGCGCCGCGATCACGCGCTGGAGGAGGAAGCGGGCCAACGCGGCCTCAGTTATGTCCCCCTGGGGCAGTTGCGTCAGGCCCATCAGACTCTCGAGCTGGGCCGTGAGGCGCTGCTCCTGCTCGAGTCCGCGCTCGAAGCGCTCCAGTAGATGCGCGTTTTCGAGCGCGTTTGAGACCTGGGCGGCAGCCTGCAAGATCACTTCGTCGCTTGGCTTGGCCCATGTAGCGTGCCGTGAGGCGAGCGCCAGGAAGCCTCTCGAATCGTCGCGGCTGCGCAAGGCCACGATGAACCCGACGCTGAGCGCCTCCCTGGCCAACGCCGCCGCCGCATCGGCGCCCGGCATTAGATCGGGCAGCGACTCGATTGCGAGAATTCGGCCGGGCTCCTCCATCGCCGTCGCGAGCAACGGAACGTCGGCGAGCCGGATGGCTGCGAGCATCTCCTCGCCCAATCCGCGGCCGGCCTCGACCACCTGTCGGCCGGCGCCGGGCCAGGAGACGATCAGCCCGACGTCGGCCATCGTTGCCTCGCAGAGTCGCTCGATCGCTACTTCGGCGACCTCCTGCCGACTTCGCGCGCGACCGGTCGCCACCGCCAGAGAGCTCAGGGCCGCGGCCTCGGATTCCAGGTGAGCCGCCGAAGTCAGTTCGTGGCTGAGGGCGATGAGTCCGGCCGGACGATGCTTCTCGTCGGTCATCGCGGTAAGCGAGAGGTCGACGACCAGGTGTTGCCCGGCCTTGCTTCCGACGAGGGGACGATGAATGGCGCGATCGTGCCAGTGGCCGCCATCCCGGGCGTCCTGTGCCAGCTGATCGCTTACCGGCGAGCCATCGAGCCGAATCTGCTCGATGATTTCGCCGATTGGATGTCCAACGGCTTCCTCGGCCCGGAATCCGTACTGCCGCTCCGCGGCGGGGTTGACGGTGGTGACGACGCCCGCTTTGTCGGTGGTCAGGATTGCCTCGGTCATCTGAGCGAGGACCACGCCGCCTACTCGGGCGGATCCCTCCACGCGGGCTCGGAGATCGGACTCGCGCTCCATCTTGACCCGAAGGTTCGCGCTGCCCACGGCCATGCCGATGAGCTCGCCGACCATGTCCAGGCTATCTGGGTCGAATGGCGAGTCCGGTGCGCCATTCCACAGGAGAACCAGAGCGCCGATCGCTTTGCCGCCGAACCTGATTGGTGTCGCCCGCAGCGTGTGACAGCCTAGCCCGCGAAGCCTGTCGCCAATTGCGGTTGCAGGGCTGTCTCCCGAGAGGTCGACCTCGAATGAGGCCGTGACCTCCATTGTTCGGCCCGTAAGGCGCGAGTTGGCGGGGCCTATGCCGGCCAGCCTCGCCCGTGCTGCCTCCGGCGTATTGGGTCCTGCGACTACCAGCCCCGGACCTGAGGATCGTTCGATCGCCACCACCGACATGTCGGTGAGCCATGCGTCGGCAATCACCCGAAGGGCGCGCTCTGCAAGCTGCTGAAGCTGAGAAGGGTCGTCGGTGACGGTCGGCAGGGCCGCCAGGTCCCGCAACATTTGGGTCTCGCGTTCGTGGACCGAGAGTGTCGCCGTGCTCGACTCGAGGATCGGCCAGAAGAAGACAATCGTTCCGGCCGCGTTATCGCCCTCACCGGAGCGGATCGCCTGGATGTGAGCCTGGAAAGACAGGACGCGTCCGGGTTCGACCCTGGCCCGCAATTGTCCGTTCCAACCGCCGGGCTTGAGCACGCCGGCTCGGATCTTCCTCGGTGTGGCCACGCCGCCGCGCACCAGGACGACGCAGTCCTGCCATCGTCGCCCTATCGCCTGGTCCGCGGCACGGCCAAGGAGCCGTGCGGCCCAGTCGTTCCACTGGACGACAAGCCCGGACGGGTCGACGA
>CAZRUC010000067.1:4461-9221 GCA_964603175.1 uncultured Anaerolineaceae bacterium | reverse complement strand
CGCCAGAAGTTCGTCCGCTGCGTGACGGTCAAGGAGCAGCACGCCGAGATCGTCAAGCACGAGATCTCGGTCATCTGGAGTGATTACTTCAAGCCGGAGCACCTCGAGCGCTACCCCGATCTTCACGAGCGCGTCTGGAAGATCCTCAAGCTCGCCGGCAAGAACAAGCAGAACGTCGACGCGGCGGCTGCGGCCGAACTCGAAGCGGCCGTCAAGGAGTTCGCCGACATCTTCTGGTCGACCAAGAAATAGCCGTGCCGGCGCCCTGGCGGGTGGCCGTCGCCGAAGAAAGCATGAAGCCGGCTCTCGACCCGGGAGACTGGCTGCTTGTCGATCCGACACCTGATCGCTGGCCGCGGCGCGGTGCGGTCGTGATCGTGCGTGAGCCCGACACTGGCGTCCTCGCCATCAAGCGCGTCGCGGCGCGACCGGGCGACCGCGTCGGAACCGGACCAGCCTCTGTCCTCCTCGCTGAAGACGAGGCATGGCTGCTCGGTGACAACCGCGATCGTTCCGTCGACTCGCGCAGCTATGGCCCCGTGCCACTCAACGCGCTCGTGGGTCGGGCTTGGTTCCGATACGCGCCGATCGGTCGGATCGGGCTCATCGGCCGCGGCCGGAGTACCTGACCCCTCAGACCCGGCCGAAAAGCTCCCCGGCCACCAGCTCGATCATGGCGTGGTCGCGCGGCAGCATGTCCTGCAGCATGATCCGCTGGACTCCGGCTTTAGCGAACGACTCCACCATCGCGCGCGCCTGATCGGGTGTGCCCGCGACCCAACGCGGGAGACGCTCATCGAGCCAGGCGCGAGAGTCTTTGCCCTCGACGCCCACTATGGCCAGCTGTGCGCCGATTCGCCGTTCCATGTCGGCCCCGTCAGTTCCCATAAGGAGGCCTGCCATGACGGACCGAGTAACGCTCGACGGGTCGCGGCCGATCTTCCGGCACTCCGCGTCGAGTCGCGCGAAGGCCTCGGCGCAGCGCTCCGGGGACGAGCTCGACATGTTGTACTCGTCGGCGTAGCGGGCGGCGAGCCGCAACGAACGCGGACTCCCCTCCCCGCCGATGATTATCGGTGGATGCGGCACCTGCACCGGCTTGGGATGGAACGAAGCCTGTTCGACTCGAAACTGCGTGCCCTGGTACGACCAACCGTCGGGCTGCTCCCACAGCCCGTGCAGGATTGCGAGCTCGTCTTCGAGCATGTCCGCCCGGGTGTGGATCTCCGGAAACTCCAGGCCCAACCCCATGTGCTCGAGCTCGTTCCAGCCCGCGCCGACACCCAGCTCAACCCGGCCGCCGCTCATCTCATCAACCGTGGTCACGATCTTGGCGAGCGATCCGGGATGTCTGAACGTCACCGGGGACACGAGCACCCCCAGCCGGATGAGGCTCGTTTCGCGCGCCAGGCCGGCGAGTACCGTCCAGGCGTCGGTTGTCGAGGCGCCCTCGGGCCCGGGGAAGCTCCGGTAGTGGTCCGAACGGAAGAAAGCTTCGTAGCCGAGACGATCGGCCAGTTGCGCCAAACCGAGCTGCTCGACGTACGTCAGGCCCTGCTGGGCCTCGATCATGAGCGCGAAACGCATCGGGACCTTCCAGGCACCCGGGCGCAATTGAACGTCCGCCGGCAATCGGTGCCGGGACGATCATGACGCCCGACGGGCAAGCGTGCCATTTCCGGGTCGCCAGACGGGCGCGCCCCAGACACTCCAAGTCGCCGCTCCAACCGTACAACTCCCCATGCAGACGGGTCCGTTCATGGGTAGACTTCCGAGGTCGCGGGATGGCGAGGAGGGAGTCCCTCCGGCGGCCCAACTCGGCAACCACCTCAGGCGGGCCGGCCCCCCCTCACCGGCCCGCCTTCTTTTCGCCCCCATTGGTAGACACGGCATACTTTCCCCATGTCTGAACCGATCCATCCGCCAAGCCCGCCGCTCACGGACGGAGTCGTGTCGCTGCGGCCGTTCCGTGCCGAGGACGTGCCGGCCATCCTCGCGGCCTGCCAGGACCCGGATATTCAGCGCTGGATCCCGCTGATCCCCGCGCCGTACAGCGAATCGGACGCTCGGCGTTACGTCCTGATGACCCTGCAGGCATGGCACGACGGAACCTCAGGCGAGTTCGCCATCGTCGATTCGGCGAGCGACCGCCTGCTTGGCTCGATCGGTTTGCATCTCGGACCGAATCCACGTCGCCACGCGCTCGGCTACTGGGTCGCGCCCGAGGTACGCAGGCAGGGCGTGGCGTTGCGAGCCGTCCGGCTGGTCACACGCTGGGGCTTCGAACATCTGGCGATCGAGCGCCTGGCCCTCTGGACGCTGCCCGGCAATGTGGCCTCCCAAGCCGTCGCGGAGAGGGCCGGGTTTCGCAACGAAGGGCTGATTCGGAATTGGGAAACCGATCGTGACGAGAAGCCGGTGGACGCGGTGATGTTCTCGATGACGCCGGAGGATCTGGCCGACGCGGAGGCCATCGGTTCGTCCGGTCCGGCCCGAATAGCCAGTCTGCCTCGCGAGCTCCGCGCGCCGGGAACCCGGAGTTCACCTTTCTTCGACCTTCTGGCCGCAGACAACTTGACTCCCGGGACGATGCAGCGCGTAACCCTCGCCGAACTCGATCTGCTGGTCGCGTGGACGCCGGAGGGAATCGTCGTCACCGCGGATCGATGCCCGCACATGTCGGCGCCGCTTTCGATCGGCGTCCTCGACGGTTGCGTCGTGGCATGCCCACTCCACGAAGGGCGCTTCGACCTGTGCAGCGGCGAGACGGTCCAGATGCCGACTACCGGCGGCCTCGACGCCGACGGCGGATACCACTCCCCGTGGTCCCCTACGGCGCCGCTCACCGCGTCTCAGCCCGCCGGCGAACCCCGGCTCGAACCGCCGTCGAAGAAAGCGGAGGCTCGACGGCTGACCCGTGTCGGCCGGATTCGCCACTACCCCGCCCGCATCCGCGACGGTCGCGTCGAAGCCCAGCTACCGATCGTGCCCGAATAGCCACGCGTCAGTAGGCGACCGGGCCTGGCGAGGCGCCGCACGACCGCACGGCCTCGCGGCCGGCCTGGCATCGCTCAGGCGCGGGCGCTGCCGCTCTTGTCGGCCCGAGCCGCCCTGGCATCTTCCTGCGAGCGCGCCGTGTAAGCCGCGGTCAGCATCGCGCAGGCCTCTTCCATGTCGTCCGTGCACTGGACCAGATCCATATCGTGTGGCGAAACTGCGCCGCGAGTGACCGCCTCGTTGCGCAGCCACTCGAGCAGGCCGGCCCAATACTCGGTGCCTATCAGAACGACCGGGAAGTGGCGGATCTTGCCCGTCTGGATGAGCGTGACGGATTCGAACAGTTCGTCGAGCGTGCCGAAACCGCCGGGGAAGATCGCAAAACCGTCGGCGTACTTCACGAACATCGTCTTTCGGGCGAAGAAGTAACGAAACTCGACCCCGAGGTCGACGTAAGCGTTGACCGATTGTTCGTGGGGAAGCTCGATGTTGCAGCCGATCGAGAGCCCGCCGGCTTCGTGACAGCCACGGTTCGCGGCTTCCATGATCCCGGGCCCGCCGCCGGTTATCACGGCGAAGCCCTCTTTCGCGAGCAGGCCGGCCAGCTCACGAGCCTTGGCATAGTACGGATCGTCTTCGTGGACGCGGGCCGACCCAAAGATCGTGACCGCCTTCCCGACCGCCGCCAGAGCGTCGAACCCTTCGACGAACTCGGCCAGGATTCGGAGCGAACGCCAGGGGTCGGAGTCGAGGAATGCGGGACGTGCGCTCGACGCGAGCAGTCGCTCGTCTTCGGTTCGAGCGTGCACGGTCAACATCTCGGCCGCCTTCGGCCGGTACGTCACGCGTCCGCTGCGGCGCCGCTCGTGGCTGACGCCGTTGGCATGCGTGGGCTGGCCGGCCGGAGCGGCCGTGGCAGGCTCGTGAACCGGCGCCGTGGCCGGGGTAGGAGCGGCGGTCGCCGACGTCTCAGCTGCGCGAGCCTTCTTGCTCGGCTTCTTCGGATCTGATCTTGGCATTCGAGTCTCCTAATCGTTCGCGCAGAGAATGACACGCTCGCCATGCCGCTGCGCGGGCGCCTCCAGAGGGATCGGTCGCGCGACCCGTTTCAACACCTAGCAGACGCGGTGGCGCGGCCGGCCGCCGCTTCAGCCCGCGCCCACTAGCCGCCGCCCACCAGCCGCGCTTGTGGAAGCCGCACCATTTCGGTTTCCTCGACCCTTGACCGCCCCGATCGGCGCGCCCACCCTCTTGGAGCGCGCGCACTTCGCGCAGATGGGAGGGGCGAGGGATGAAACTGAGGATCGGGGCGGCGGCGCTGGTGGCTGCCGTGGCTCTTGGAGCGTGTTCTGCGCCGGGATCGTCGCCATCCCCCTCGCCTGGTCTCGGCGCAGCCTGCGCCGGATACTCGCCCGCGAATGTGCTCGCGGAGTTCACGATGCCAAGCGCGAGTGCCTATCGGGATTACCTGCCGAAGATGGGCAAGTCGCCGGAACTCGACTCCGACTCCGCTCCGGCCTACATGGTCATCTACAAGGGGCCGGTAAGCGGCGCGCGTGGCATGGCGAGCAACGCCGTGTGCGTTGTGCAGCACGACGGGACTGCGAACCTCTACGCCGATGTGTCTCGCGACGGTATGGCCCTGCCCACGAAATAGTCCCGAGGCCTTTCCCGTGCCCCCGGCCGCGCCCCCAGCCACGTTCCTCCTCCCCCGCGGCGTCCCACCTGCGCCGATCCCGCGCCGATCCCGCGCCGATCCCGCG
>CAZRUC010000067.1:0-4361 GCA_964603175.1 uncultured Anaerolineaceae bacterium | reverse complement strand
CCGAACCTCACGAGAGGCAGCCGAAGCAGCCCGTTGTGGGCGAGCAACCGCTCCACGATCTCCTCGTCGCCGAGCCGCATGTAGCCCAGGCCCAGATCCTTGTACTGCCGGCCGGCCGTGTCGAGGAGAGCGGCGGCGCCGAGCCTCGCCACGAACCGCCGCAACTCCCCGGGAGCGATCGGCTTGCGCCTCAGGTCCACGAACGTGACGGCCTCGCGCCGCTCCTTGAAGAATCGCAGCGCCGCCTGAGTCGGGCGCGAGTCTGCCAGGCCGAACATCTGGACGGTAGGGCCTTGCGGGGCTGGCATTCCGGAAAGGTTAGCGGGCCGCGCGCCGGCTGGCGAACAGCGGCTCTGTACACCTCCCCGAAGCGACGCCCGGCGGGTACCATCCACGCAGGAGGTGCTGCTTGATCTGGTTCACCCTTCAACTCGACGACAAGCCCGGGGCACTCGCACGTATGGCGGCCGCTCTCGGCGAGCGTGGCATCAACATAAGCGCCATCGTGGGCATCGCCGAAGACACCGATGGCGCGCTGATGCTCGCCACCAGCGACGCCGCGGGCACTCGGGCGGCCTTCGAATCCCTGAAGCTGGCGTTCGAGGAGCACGATCCCGAAGCCGGCCTGTCGCTGGACGAAATGCCCAAGCTCGCCCAGGGCCTTGCCGATCGTGGCATGAACCTCGGGAGCTGACGGCCATGGCTCGCCCGGAGCACACGGCCCCGACCGTCGCGGTCCGCCTCGACTACGCCGACCGGCCAGAGGCGATCCCCGGGATCGCCGCGCACGTGGCCGCGGCCGGCGGCACGGTCCGAACCCTCAGCACCGTCCGTCGCTGGACGGACCCCGAAGCCGGGCCGTTGGTCGAGATTGAGCTCGAGGTCGAAGGCGTCGCCGAGGAGCTCGTGACGGCCATGCTCGATGGGCTGCCGGATCTGCGCGGCTGCCGCCTGACCAAGTCCCTGGACAAAGTTTTCGGCAAGCGGCTCATCGTCGTCGGCGGAGGGGCCCAGATCGCCCAGGCAGTGCTCGGCGCCGTGAGCGAAGCGGACCGCCACAACCTCCGCGGCGAGAAGATCAGCGTAGACACGATCCCGTTGGTTGGCGAGGAGAACCTGGCCGCGGCCGTCCGCGCCGTCGCGGACCTGGATCGTGCCCGGGCCCTGCTGCTCGCCGGCTCGATCATGGGCGGCGATATCACCAGGGCAGTCCGGGAGTTGCAGGCCGTCGGAATTCCCGTCATCTGCCTAAACATGGCCGGCTCGGTCACGGAGGTCGCGGACCTCGTGGTGACCGATCCCGTACAGGCCGGCACGATGGCCGTCATGGGCATCGCCGACACGGCCAAGTTCGACTTCGCGCGGCAAAAGGGCCGGCGCTACTAGCGGATGCGCATCGCGACCTGGAACGTCAACTCGCTCAAGGCCCGCCTGCCGCGGGTCGAGGAGTGGCTCGCCCAGCGCGCGCCCGACGTTCTGCTGATGCAGGAGACCAAGCTCGCCGACGAAGCCGCGCCCGACATGCCGTTCGGGATGGCCGGCTACCAGCTGCTCCACCACGGGGAAGGGCGCTGGAACGGCGTCGCGATTGCAAGCCGCGTCGGCATCGAGGACGTCGTCACGAACTTCGGTGACGGGCCGGTGCGCCGCTCCCCGGGGCCGGACTCGGTAGCCGCCGCGGCGCCAATCGCCGAAGCGCTCGAGGCAGAGGCGTCCCTCGCTCCCGGCGACGAGGCTCGAATGGTTTCGGCCGTCTGCGGCGGCGTGCGGGTCGTCAGCATCTACGGCCCCAACGGGCGAGCGCTCGACACGCCGTTCTATCGGGCCAAGCTAGCCTGGTTCGAGCGCCTGGCCCGCTGGCTGCGCGAAACCCGGGATCCGGCCGAGCCGCTGGTCATCGGAGGCGATTTCAACGTTGCGCCCGAGGATGCGGACGTCTACGACCCGGCCTTCTTCGCCGGCTCCACTCACGTCTCTCCGGCCGAGCGGGCCGCCGTCGCCGCGCTGCGCGACTGGGGCCTCGTGGACGCGTACCGCCTCCACCACCCCGAGCCCGGCAAGTTCTCGTGGTGGGATTACCGGGCGGGCAACTTCCACAAGGGCCTCGGCATGCGCATCGACCACATGTACGTCACGCGCTCCGTAGCCGACCGCTGCTCCGCCGCCGAGATCGACCGCGACGCCCGCAAGGGCCATCTGCCCTCCGACCACGCCCCGGTCTACATCGACCTCGCGGACTGAGCCGGTCCGCGCCGTTACCGCCTAAGGCCCCGCCCGCCAGTTGCCAATCAGCAGCACCATCTCGCGATCCTGCGGGGTCACATCGGTGCAGATGACGACCGATCGCTCATCCGGAGACCACGCCACGTCGAGGGCATCCGCGGGTAGTTCGATAGTTTGCCGACCCTCCGGACTCCACAGGATGAAGGTGCGGGGACGGACCATGATGGCCGCCGCGCGACCGCTCGGAGACAGGTAGATCGAGCCGTAGATCGAATCGCCGTAGGGGATCGCTGAGGCGTGTTCGACGCCATCGACGCTCCAAGCTGTCACAGTTCTGCTGGCATCGTCCGCGAGGAGCATACGGTCGCTCGTGTCCCAGCCTATCGACCAGTCACCGTCCGTGCCGATCGCCACGATTCGGCCGGTGGCGATGTCGAGGATGGAAGAACCGGCATAGACGTAATTGCCATCTCGGCTGAAGACCCCGGAACCGAACCGCGAATGGAAGCCCGGCCAACTCCGGATGACCTTGCCGCTGGCCGGCTCGACGACCGCCAGCCAGCCCAGCGCCATCTCTCCGTCCATGGAGTCGTAGTGCGACACGATCATCCTGCCGCCATCGGGAGTCCGTTCGCCCGGCATGCCATCGTGCACCGGCCCCAGCGTTCCGTTCGACCAATACGCCCAGTGGTTGGGAAGGTCGCCGGTAGGCGAATGCTCGACGAATACGAAGCGGTCGCCTCCAAGCGGCCAGCAGTCCCAGCCGTCGATGCACGGATTGGCCACCGGCGTACGGACGTCCGATCCGATCTGGCTCCGCCACAAGTCGCCTTGAACAGTAGACAAGGGGCCGCCGCCGCCGCTCTCCCAGAGATAACCGGCGCCATTTCCGTCCCATACGATCAATCCCGCGATCTGCGTCAACGGCGTCCCGTCAGCCTCGAAAACGTGGCTCAGCACCGGCGATTGGCCGCCGGCAGGTCCCTCGTACACCACGAAATAGCGACCGTCGGGCGACCAGCCGCCCCCGACCGAAGCACCGGTCGAAGGGGTGGCGCTCGGCGACAGGGCGGCTACCACGGTGTATCCAGCCGCCGACGGAACCGGCGAGGGCGACCTCCCGGACGTCGGGGACGACGACGGGGACGATGTCGGGGAGATCGTCGCCGACCCCACGGCCGGTGCCGCCAGCGACCGCCTCGAGAGCAACACGCCACCGCCGATGACCAACACCGCACACAGCAACACGAGCATCCGCATAGCGATGCCACGGGTCCGGACCCGCCCCACCCGCCGGGTCGGCCGAACTCGAACCGCCGCCCCCGAGCCGGAAGACGCCGTCTCGATCCGTTCGTTGGAAGCGGAGTCGATATCGTCGTCGTGGTACAAGGCCGATCCCCCTGGGTGAGGCGCGCCAGCGCAGGCCGCACCATGGAGACGCACGAAGCGAGTGAAATGATCGGCTCGGTCCGGCCTATTCGGCCGATTCTCCGTCGAAAGCTACGCGGACGAAGGTCTCGCGCTCGCGTATGAGGCCGATCCCGATAGTATGGGCGCCATGGAAATCCACTTCCTTGGTGCTGCCAATACCGTCACCGGTTCCCAGTTCCTCCTTGTCACGGAGCAGGCCACCGTCCTGATCGACTGCGGCATGTTCCAGGGAGGGCCACATGAGGTGGTGCGCAATCGCGTGCCATTCGCCTACGACCCTGCCAAGCTGGACGCGATCGTCCTCACGCATGCCCACCTCGACCACTGCGGCCTGATCCCGCACGTCGTGACCGAGGGCTACGACGGCCCGATCTACGCCACCAAAGGCACGATCGAACTGGCCGGCCTGGTACTGCTCGACTCTGGCAAGCTCCAGGAGGAGTTCGCCAAGCGACAGCGCCACTGGGCCCTCAAGCACCCCGACAAGGCCGCGCGCGAAGAGCAGCAGAAAGAACGGGACATCGAGCAGCAGGAACAGCTCGCCAAGATGGAAGATGACGGCGGCCCGCGCGCCGGCGACGGAACCCCCGGCGGCACCGTTGTTGCTTCTGGCCTGGACGAACTGACCCTCCGCGACGAGCAAGGCGTGAGCACTCGGATGGGCTTCCCGCCCTTCGGCAACCCGAACCACGTCGCGGCCATGGCCG
>CAZRUC010000066.1:0-9223 GCA_964603175.1 uncultured Anaerolineaceae bacterium | reverse complement strand
GCCGCTCCCTGGTCTGGGTCTTGCGCTCCTGGCGATTGAGTCGCTCCTGCATGGCCAGATGATACCAGTAGGTACGCGCATACTCAACAGTATTGACATACTACTCAGTATCTGCATACTAACTAGTATCGCCACCGAGAGGCGGAGGCCATTCGCCAGGGAGAAGGAAATGCTGCTCGAGATCGAGGGGGTGCGCAAGAGGTATGGGCGCCGTGGGATCCCAGCCAACGATGGCGTAAGCCTGACCGTTGAGGCCGGGCAGGTCTACGGGCTTCTCGGCCACAACGGCGCGGGCAAGACAACCCTCGTAAACCAGATCGTGGGTTTGATCCGACCCGACGCGGGCTCGATCCGGATCGACGGGCGCGACGTCATTGCGAACCCGGGCTTCGCGCGGAAAGCCTGCTCGATCCAGCCACAGTCGCAGGTTCCGATCGACGGCCTCACGCCGCGCCAGGCGATCGAAACCCTCGGAAGGCTCCGCGGCGGCAACGGCGACGTTGTGCGGGTGCGCTCAACTCGACTGATCGAGGCCCTGGACCTGGGCGAATGGCGCGACACCGACGGCGCTCGCCTATCGGGTGGCGTCAAGCGGCTGGTCTCGTTCTGCATGGCCGCCGTCGAGCCGGGCAAGCTGGTAATCCTCGACGAGCCTACAAACGACGTCGATCCTGTACGCCGCCGCCTCCTGTGGGCCCAGGTTCGCTCGCTCGCCGACGAGGGCTCGGCAGTTCTGCTCGTGACTCACAACGTCATCGAGGCCGAGCGGTCGGTCGACCGGCTGGCCATCCTCGACCACGGGCGCGTTCTGGCGGAGGGCACGCCGGCGGATCTCAAGTCCGGGATCGCGGACGACCTGCGACTCGAGCTTGTCCTGGACCCCGACGCCCTTGCCATCGAGACGACGCATTTCACCGGGCCTCTCACCACTGTGGGCAACCGGATCGTCGCCACGGTCCCGGCCCGGATGGCGGGCGAAGCCGCGACCTGGGCCGGCGATCTCCGCCGCGCGGGTCGGATCGAGGAATTCTCGCTCTCGCCTGCAACGCTCGAAGACGCCTACGTGGCGCTGGTCGAATCCGCGCCTGTGCCCGCCACTGCCACTACCGCCAGTTCCGAGGAGACGACCGATGTCCGCGCTGCGTAGTTACCGATTGCTGGTCACCTGGCAGGCCCGCCGGATGCGGATGTTCCTGCCGCTCGGAATCGTCGTCCAGGCGCTCTTTGCTCTTGGAATCGTGGCCGGCTATCCGCTGCTCTTCCCGACGATGGATCGGACCACCGTCCTCTATCTCGCGACCGGAGGCCCGGTCATCGCCCTGATCACCATGGGCCTCGTGGCAGTTCCGCAGCTCGTATCGGCCGCCAAGACCGAAGGCACGCTCGCCTACATGCGCTCACTGCCAATCCCGAGAGTGGTGTATCTACTGGCCGACATGACGGTCTGGCTGGTCGTGGTCCTGCCGGGCGTCGCGTTCGCGGTGGTCATCGGCTCGATCCGTTTCGGGCTGGACCTGCAGATCAGCCCGCTGGTCGTTCCGGCGGTGATCCTCGTGGCCCTGACCGCAACATCGATCGGCTACGCGATGGCCTCGGTCGTGCCGCCCATGGTCGCCAACATGGCCAGCCAGATTCTCGTCGTCTTCATCCTGATGTTCTCGCCGCTGAACTTCCCCGCCGATCGATTGCCGGGCTGGCTCGCCGCCATCCACAGCGTCCTGCCGATCCAGGCCATGGGCGAGGTCATGCGCGGCACCATTGCCTCGAACAGCTTCTCGCTCACCTGGGGCGCGTTCTTGCTTCTGGGCACCTGGTGTGTGGCCAGTTTCGCGACCACGAGCCTGGTGTTGACCCGGCGGGCGTGAGCCTGCGCGGAAGCGCTCGGGATCGCCATGTCACTCCAGCCACCCGACGACCCAGGCGATGCGGTATCGTCGGAATCCGGCACGGTTTGGACATGAGTTGGGGGATTGGTGATGGATGACGGGAACGTCGCCTCTGCGCCGGCGAAGAGGGCTCGCCGCCCATGGATCAAGTGGGTCGTCGCGATCGCCGTGGCAGTGCCGGTCGCAGCTCTGGCCTCCGGCTACCTTTTCATCGCAAACGCGTACATGCCGCTCCAGCAGATCGGCGGAGGGCCTGATACATCGATCCCGGGCCTGTTCTTGCGCACGGACCCGGATCATCCCAGCGAAGGCCAGACCGGCTCCTTTGGCCCGACTCTGGTCTACTGCTCGGTGCCGAGCAGCCGCTTCGCGACGTTTATGACGCTCACCAACACCGGCCAGCTTCCTGTGACGATCCTCGGCGGAGACCCCGGGCCAGACGCACCGACGACGATGGACGGCGACGGCTTCTTCCTCGTCGATTTCGCGAGCTACCGCCAGCCACTGCCGACCGATCGAGCCAACTGGCCACCAACAGATCCGCTCACCGCACCGGTCTTGCCGGCAGTGACAATCGCTCAGAACCAGACTATCGATGTCTGGGCGCGCTATCGGACGTTGGGCTCGGCGATGCCGAGCGGGTCGTCGGGGCGACGAACCACGGTGTGGGTGCGCTACTCGGTGCTGGGTGTTGTTCGAACTGCCGAAATGGCCTTGTACCAAGACGTCCAGGTAGAGGGCGGCTGCGCCGCTCGATGACCGCGTGACCGAGCGACGGCGCGAGGCCGCACTACTGGTCGGGGCCGCGGTCGCGATCCCGCTGATCGGATGGGCGTTCTGGGCACTGGTGCTCGGGCTCGGGTCGAACGATTTCCACGACTACTGGCTGGCCGGTCGCTTGATCCTGCAGGGCCACTCGCCTTATGACATGGCGGCGCTGCAAGCCCTCGCGCAGAGCGAGCATCTGAGCTTCACGTTCGGCGGCGGCTACTCGTATCCGCTGCCATTTGCGGTCGCGATGGTGCCCCTGGCCGCACTCCCGTTCGGTCTAGCTCTGGCTTCCTTCAACGCCGTCTCGCTGGCAGCGTTTGGGCTCACGGTCGCAGCCTGGGTGGGATGGGCTCACGGGCCACTCCTGGCTTCGGCGCGACGGCGGCTCTTCGTGGCGCTGGCGGCGGGCCTATACCCGCCCGTATACGGGACCGTGATCACGGGTCAAGCCAACCTGATCCTGTTCCCACTGCTCGGCGTTGGGACGGTGCTCGTCCTGGACGGGACGACTGCCGCGCGACGGTTCTGGGGCGGCGTGCTGCTCGGGCTCAGCGCGATCGTGAAGCTCGTTCCCGGCGCCCTCGTCGCGCCACTCGGGCTGGGCCGGCGCACCTGGGCCGCGGCGGGGATCGTGGCGGGTTCACTCGGAACGCTCGCTCTCGCGACTCTCGCCCTCCCGTGGGCCGCGGTGGGGAGCAGCGGTCTCGCGTCGCTCTTCGACCCCGATTCGTTCTATACGAACCAGTCCATCAACGGCTTCGTCACGAGGCTCGTTTCCCCGTCCGACCGGACCGCGCCGCTGTGGAACGGTGGCTTCGATCCGCGTCCGGTGATGCTCGTCCTGACCGCGATCTTCGCGCTCGCGACGCTGGGAGTCTTGTGGCGGGCCCGCGGACGGCTGGCCGATCGTCGTGGTGTGGCCATCGGCCTCGGCCTGGCGCTCGTCGCCGGGATTATCGGGGCGCCCAAGGAGAGCTTCTGGAACCAGGCAATCGCGTTGGTGGCCGTCGGGTTGCTCCTGGCCGTCGACGTGGCGGACCTCCGAGTCGGTCGATTCGGACGGATCGATCGGGCGCTTCTTGTCGTCTGGTTCGGCAGCGCGATCTTCTGGGCGGCCCAATGGGCGATCGAGCCTCAGGCGTCCGGCCAGCTCGGAACGGGTCTGACCTTGCTCTGGTCGTCGTCGCTGTACGGCATGCTGGCGCTGTGGTTGCTGCTGGCGCGGCGCCTCTTCGCGCCGCCACTCCCCTGACGCGAATCAGCCGGGCACGATCTCGAAACCGAGCCGGGCGCGCAAACGGCCCAGGGCCATGAGCACCGGCATCCCCAGAGCGATGACGGCGACAGAATTGCCGATGGCTCGGAACGCGTCCCAACCGACCGAAGTCAGGACGTAGTAGCGACCGAACTGCGCGAGGGTTTCGCCGGGCGATAGGCCGGGTATCCAGCCGATATTTTCGACCCCGCGATAGAAAGCCACCCAGCCCCAAACGTCGGTGAGGGCCCCGTAGGCGAAGCCGGTCACGACGGCGACGACCACAAGGACGGCGAGGTCGACACGACTGGGCAGCCAGCTAACCCGGGCGGGTCGGAAGCGGCGAACGGCCGATCCGGCAAGGCCGGCTGACAGCCCTACCCAGCCGACAGCGAAGGTCTCGTACGGCAGCCACGGACCGACGCCCCCGGTCACCAGGGCCGAGACGAGAAGAGAGAAGCTGCCGACGAGGAAGCCATACGAAGGTCCGAACTCGTAACCGGCGGCGAGCACCAGGAAGAAGATGGGGCTGAAACCGCCGATACCGGTTACGAGCGCGAGCCGCAAGGCGGCGTCGATTGCCGCCAGAGCAGCAAGCAAGGCCAGCCGGCCCGAGTCGAGGCGGCGCGCCCCAAGCTCCATGAGCGCCAGAGAAGCGATTGCGCCGAGCGTGATCGCGAGCGCGGGAACTTCGGCCGGCAGACCGAGCCCGAGGAACGGCCAGACGAACAGAAGGAGGCCGGCCAGCGACACGATGCCGAGCGTCATGGGGCGACCTCGACTTCGTCCACGGGGTCCCGGCCTCGCGACCCGAGCGCCGCCTGAGCCGCCGCCACCGTGACCGGTCCGCCCGGGAAGAGCGAACCGATCTGGGTCGCGAATGGAGAGCCGGCGGCGCATGCTCGCTCCGGCGGCCCCAGCTCGACGGCACGCCCGTCCCGGAGCACGACCACTCGGTCGGCGACTTCGGCCACGAGGTCGACATCGTGCGTGGCGATGACCACTCCCGATCCTCGCGCACTAAGCAATCTCACAGCGGCTCCGAGAGCCCGCCGCGAAGACAGGTCCATGCCCCGCGTGGGTTCGTCGAGGAGCGCGAGTACCGGCGATCCGGCCAGCGTCACAGCGATCGCGGCCCGCTGCCGTTCGCCGGCACTCAGGTCGCGTGGATATCGGCCCACAAGACCGAGCAAGCCGAACATGGAGAGGATCGTTTCCGCTTCCTCGTGGCTGCCGGTGCGGCATAGCGTCAGGTCCACTTCCGCCCTGACCGTAGGCAGGTGGAGCAACGCTCCGGGGTTCTGGGGCAGGTATGCCGCCCGGCCGGGCTGTCGCCGCACGCTTCCGGCAAGCGGAGCGAGCAACCCGCCGAGCGCCCGGAGAAGCGTGGTCTTGCCCGACCCGTTCGGGCCCACCAGCGCGACCACCTCGCCGGCACCCACTGTCAGGTCGACGCCGTCGAGGATCGCCTCGCGGCCCGGGCCGACCGCGAGACCGCGAGCCTCGAGCGCGGGTTCCCGGTCCAGATTGAGAGGAGCGGCCGCGGGCCCCGAACTCCAGGTGAGCGGCAACTCGCCGAATTGGGCCCGAGCCTCGTCGACGGAGAGCGCCAGGGGATCCCACCCTCGGGCCGCGCCGAGCTCCACAACCGACGGAGGGTTCGTGAGAAGCGCGGCGATGTCACGCGGCGTCTCGGGCCCGATCGCCTCGCCGCCCTCCACGATCAAGAGGCGGTCGGCGCGGGCAAGCAGGCTCTCGAGTCGATGCTCTGCCAGGACTACTGCCCTGCCCGATGCCGCGAGCTTCTCGCACGCCGCCATGACGGCAGCCGCCCCGTGCGGATCGAGCTGCGAGGTCGGCTCGTCGAGGGCGACCAGCTCCGGGCGCAGTACCAGAACCGCCGCCAGCTGCACGAGCTGTCGTTCTCCGCCGGAGAGCGTGGTCAGGCGCCGTCCGCGAAGCCGTTCGATGCCCATTTGGTGGAGCGTCTCGTCGACGCGATCGTGCATCTGGGGACGTGGCACGCCCAGGTTCTCCAGGCCGAACGCGACTTCGCGCTCGACCGTGCCGTAGACCGACTGCGTTTCCACGTCCTGGAACACGAGACCGACGCGCGTCGCCAGGCGCGGGATTGACGTCCGCAGCGGGTCCATCCCGGCGACGTCCGCGCTGCCCGAAATGCGGCCGCCGTGGAATTGGGGAACCAGGCCGTCGAGAAGCCGCAGCAGCGTGGACTTGCCGCCGCCCGAGCTGCCGGCGACGAGCGTCAGCCCCACGCCGATCTGTACGGTTACGTCGCGGAGCGATGGCGACTCAGCGCCCGGGTACCAGTAGGAGACGCCATCGAGACGGGCGATCGGCCGGTCCATCTCAGCTCCGCCTGAACGCGGGCAGGGCCAGCACAATGCAGCCCACGACGAGAAGCGGGTGGATCGGCGGCAGGGCGAGGGTTGGGTACGGATCCCAATCCATGGCCGCTCCCCCGAGGCGGGCGGCCAGGAACAGTGTCGCCGCGGCCAGCGCCGACACCACGACGACGACGTCCCACCGAGTCCACGTACTTCGCGAGTAGCTCGTTCGCCTGCCGGCACCGAAACCTCGCGCCTCCATTGCCTCCGCGAGCAGTACCGAGTCCTCGATTACCGTCAGCACGACCGGCACCAGCACCTCATTCCACGACCGCAGACCGCGAGGCCGCCAGCCGCGCATCTGCTGAGCGTCCCGAACCGAGACAAAGGTCCGGCCGATCCCGGACACGAGGTTCATCGACGTGGCCACCGCGATGCCGGTCCGTTCCAGCGCGTTCGGCATCGCATCTACCACGTCGTGTGGCTCCAGAACGAGCGACAGCGGCGCGACGGCAAGCAATGCCGCCACCAAACCCATGCCCATCGCGCCGCCGTAAGCGAGCGACTCCAGCGTGATCGGCCCGCCTGCAAGCGGCAGCCAGGACGGGAGGCGAAACAGCACGTCGGCGCCCGTATGGCTGGCCAGGACGTTGATGAGCGCGGCCAGGATGGCAGCGAACGTGAGCGCCAGCGCGAGCGGCTTTCGGTTCCGTTCCGTCGGCAACCACGTGAGCAAGACGTTGAGCGCAGCGAGAGCGACGAGAACCCGGTAGACCGGATTGTTCGAGAGCAGCGCGATCGTGACCGCGGAGATCGACCACAGGAGCCACGCTCGCGGCGCCAGCGCGACGCTCACCGACGCTGCCGCCGGCGCGACGCGAGCCGCAGCACGGCGAGGCCCGCCAGCACGCCTCCCGCCAGGGACGCCGCCAACAAGCCCGCATCGGGCCCCGCGGGCGCGGACGGCGCGTTGGAGCCCGGACCGCGGGCGCTCCCGGCGGTCGCCGCGGCAACTGCAAGCTCACCCACGGAAGTCGCCGGCGATGCCGACGGTGGCTCCGTCGGCAGAACGGGCGAATTGGTCGCGGTCAACGTGGCGGCGGACGTGGAGGTGGGCGTGGACCGTGACGTCGACTTGGCGGCCGGCGGCGAGGCCGAGACTGGAGCCGCTGCCGAAACCGGCGCCGCTGCCGAGCAGACCCCGACCGGCGACGTCGGCGCAACCGGATTGCCCGCGGCGGCCACATACCGGAGTCCTTCGGCGTCGCCGTCCCGGAGCACCAGGCTCGAGATACCGAGATTGGAGAGCTGCCACGCACCGCCACCGCTCGCCACGAAGACCGCCCAATAGCTGTCCTTGCCCGGGCAATCCACGTATCGCGCCGGCTCGCCGTCGAGGGCGCAAACAGCATCGCCGAAGCCACCGAACGTCTGCCCCGACCAGGCGATCCCGGACAGCGTCAAGAGCTGCTCACCGGTGACGTTGCTCGTATCGAAGGCCACGCAGCGGGTCGCCACGGAGCCGTCCCCATGCTCCACGACGAGGGCCGCGTGATGCGCCCCCGCCGCGGCGCAGGTAGGAGCTGCCGGAGCCACCGGCGCGAGCGAAACGAGCGCACCGAGGGTCAAGGCCACAAAACCGAGGGCGAGGCCCCGGGCGCGTGTCATCGGCGCCGCGGATTGGCCGTGAAGGCCCAACCGGTCCCCACGACTCCCGCAAGAGCGACGAGGGCAATGACGAGATATGCGAGAGGCCCCGGAGACGATGGGCCGGGGGCCGGAACCGGGGCCGTAGCGGTCGGGGCCAGGGTCCGCGTCGCGACTGGGGCCCGGCAGGACGTCGTGGGAACGCCGGCGCCCGCGACCGGATGCAAGGCAGCGGCATACGGGACGAGCATCAGCGCCGCGGGCACCTGGCTCGTAGTGAACGCGCTCGGGGCCATCCCGGGATAGGCGAAGCCACCTCCCGCCGCCTGGGCGGTGCGGAGCTGCGTCAGGACCGAGTTCGAACCCTGAAGCCAGCTCGAACCTGCGGGGTCCTGGCCGGCGGCAATCAGCGCCTGGAGCACGATCGAATCCGAATCGGCGTCGCTCGCGGGAGGCCCGAACGCGCTCGAATTCTGATACGGGAAGCCACCGTCGGCGAGCTGCTGACTTCGCAGGTATGCCAGGCCCGTCGCATCCACGGAGTGATCGGCGGCGGCGCCGAGAGCCATCAGGGCAATCGCGGTGGAGTTGGTGTCGCCCTGGCCCGCCGCAACCGGGGCGGTTCCGTAGCTCCAGCTGCCGTCGGGATCCTGGAGCGCCTTGAGCGCCGCCAGCGCGGCCGCCGGCACGTCCCGGCCGCCGGCTCGAAGCGCCAGGATCGCGAAAGATTCGCCGAAAGTGGAGCCGTCGCCGTAGGCACCGGTGCCGGAGTTGTAGAGCGCTCCCAGCCGAGCAATCAGGTCGCGGCCCTGGAAAGCCGCCGGGTCGCCTCCGGCCGCCACGACTGCCAGCGTGGCCTTGCCGGTCTTCGCGGCATCGGTCGTGGCGGCGTCGGACGCCGTCGCGAGGTAGTCGAGGGCGGCGGTAGCCGTGCCGGAGCAACCGTGCAGCGTGGCGGGGTCGAAACCCGCGGCCGCAGTCCCGATCACGAAATCGGCCGTCTCCCCGATCGAACCGTCGAGTGAGCCGTCGGCTCGCTGAGCTGCTAGCAGATAGGCGAGGGCCCCCGTAGCCCGCTCGGCATCGGTCGGCGCAGAGGCGGGAGCGGCAGCGAGGGGTGGAGTCGGGGCCGCGGCAACCTGAGCGAGCGGCCAGGTGAGGAGGGTCGCCAGTATCGCGCTGGCGACGACCAGTCTTCGCATTGTTCCTCCGGCGGCATTGCCCGCCTGCCGGAGGGGACCTCGCCGCCGGAGGCCTCCCATCCGATCCGCGCAGACAGGTGACGTGCGCCGTTCGGTCAGGTCTCCTGGCTTGCG
>CAZRUC010000065.1:0-9301 GCA_964603175.1 uncultured Anaerolineaceae bacterium | reverse complement strand
GTTCCTCCCCGGTCGCTGCATAGGCGGCCTCCGCGGCCAGGAGGGTTGTAGTGGCTTCGATCGGCTGCTGGTCGAAGCGGCTGCGCACTCCGCCTCTGGGCCACCATCCGTTGCCGATCGTCGAGAACGCACCGTCCGTCGAAGTCTGCACTTCGATCAGCCAGTCGAGGACGGCACAGCCCAGCTGGACCATCCGTGGATCGTCCATCCGCTTCCCCGCCACAAGAATCGCGCGAGGGAGGATTGCGTTCTCATAGGTGAGCACCGGCTGTGGCCACGGCCAATCTCGGGCCGAGTCCGCATCGTCGAAAGCGGCCATGAGCTTCGCAACGAGGCCGCGCTCGACGTCCGCGGTTTCGCCGTCGATGCCGCCGTCCAGGGCCGCGTCACAGGCCAGAATCGCCGCGGCGATGGGCCGCAGAGCGGTCATCGAACGGGCCGCCGGCAAGGCGAGCGCAAAGAGACGCTCGGCGCGTTCGGCCAGCGCCGCATCGCCGCCCCCAGCAGCGAGCGCGGCCAGTCCGCACAGGGCGCGGGCTTGGCAGTCTTCCGACCCACCCGAGTCGAGCCAGTCGCCCGCCGCGTCGCGGAAGTTCCGGAATAGCCGGCCTTCGGGTACGAAGGCGTCCTCGAGGAAGCGCACCGACCGAGCGGCACTTTCCGCCAGCGGCGCCCATCCGAGCTGCCGGGCGTGGAGCACGTCGACGATCAGCGCTCGCGCCACGTCGTCTGTGCAGAAGCCGAAGGCCACGTTTGGGAGGCCGCCGAGCGCATGCTGCCAGACGCCGATCTCGTTGGTCATGGCGTCGAGATGCCCCCGCGCCACGGCCGGGAGTTTCGAGGTCCGCGAGTCCCGCGTCAAGGCCGCGGATTTCGGGTCAGCCATGGACCGAAGTTAGTCGTCTTGGCCGGCCCGCAGGCGCCGCGACTTGCGCGACTCGAGCGAAGACCTGCCGGTAGCGAGCGCCCACCTGCGGCCAGATCATCGACCGGCTGTGGTCGTAGGCGCGCGCGCCGAGCGTCTCGCGAACTTGCGTGTCTCGCAGCAACTCGATGAATGCCGTCGCCAGCGCGGGCGGAGAACTGGGCTCCACCAGGCGGCCACGACCATCGGCGAGCAACTCGGAGGCGTAGGCATACGGTGTCGACACGATCGCTTTGCCAGCCCCCATCGCATACGACAGCGTCCCCGAGACGATCTGGTCGAGGTTAGGGTACGGCGTCACGAAAATGTCGGCCGCCCCGAGCCATGTCCCGAGTTCGCGAGGGCTTACGAACCGGTCGACGAACATGACCTGATCCGCCACTCCCAGTGCCACCGCCCGCGCTTCGAGACTTCGACGGTACTTCTCGCCTTCGTGCCGCAGCAGGTCGGGATGGGTCGCACCGAGGACTACATACCGGGCGTTGGGAACTGCGTCGACCACCTCGGGCATCGCTTCGATCACGGTTTCGTATCCCTTGCCGGGACCGAGCAGGCCAAAGCTCAGGATCACGGGGTCGCTGTTCAGACCCAACCTCGGCTTCACCGAATCGGGTGACACCAGAGGCAAACTGGGAACGCCATGCGGAATCACGTCGAGACGGCTGCCGTCCACTCCATAGGCGCGAGTCAGCAGCGAGGCGGCCGCCCGCGACATCACCACACTCGCGTCGGCTGCTTCGATAAGTGAAGCCAGCACGTACCGCTGGGACGGGGTTGGGTTTCGCAGCACGGTGTGCAGAGTGACGACTTTGGGGCGGCGGAGCTCCCGAACGAAATCGAGGACGTAGTCACCGTCGCGTCCACCCCAGATGCCGAACTCGTGCTGGATCGAAACCGCACCCGTGCCGCAGTCGTTCAGCGCCCGGGCAACGAACACGTAGTCCTGAAGCATGTCGCGGCGGATCCGGTGGCGCACTTCGGCCGGATAGGGCCCCGGCTCGTCGGCCGGGTGCAGGGCCACGATCTCTCGTTCCCCCACCGCGCAGGACAGGTCGCCGGTGAACGTGGCGATGCCGCAGCGGCGAGGAGCATAGGTAGAGACGAAAGCGGTTCGCGGAATGACGTAACTCCTCTACAGGCTCCGCTGCGCGTCTCGCGGGAGCACTTCGATTCCGAGTTGCCAGGCCAGCCCGGGCGGTAGCGGTACTCGCACCCGTGGCTGTCGGCGGCGGCCGAAAGGCCGCGTTCTATGCGAATTTCACGACTACTGGAAACGCAGTCGCACGGCCAGCGCGGTGGGAAGGCCGACCACGTGCACTACGTGAGGGGTCGCCCTGAAATTGGTGGCAACCACTACACGGTACTCGCAGTCGGGCGATCGGGCAAACGCGCGCTCGGATCGCCGCACGCTGCGGCACCGTCAGACGCCACGTCATCAGGCTGCTGCGCCACGCCTGCTCGGGCCTTCGCCGGTCAATCGGCGGGCGTCGTCTTCTTCTGGCAGGTCGGGCACAACCCGAAGAGCTCTACGCGATGGCGGCCGATCTTGTATCCGGTACGCCGGGCAACCTGCGCGAGAATCGGCGTCATCCCAAGATCCTCGAGGTCGATCGAGCGCTGGCAGCCGGTGCACACCAGGTGGTGGTGGTGACCGCGGGAATCGCAGCGAACGTACGAGTGATCGCCATTGGGGAGGTCGAGCCGCTCCACGATGCCGAGGCCCGTCAGGATCTCGAGCGTCCGAAAGATTGTGGCTCGGGCAGCCTCGATCTTGCGCCGGCGGGCGTCGGCCAGGAGGTCGGCCGTCTCGAAGGCCCCGTCTCGGGTGCAGATCAAATCTATGACCGCGCGCCGCGAATCGGTGGTGCGGTAGCCGGCCGCGTCGAGGGCCCGGACGATGTCGTCGACGGTGGTGGCGTGGCCCGGCGTGGAAGTGCTCACGCCCGACAGCATAGCCCGGCAACCCGGCCTTCGCTGCGACTCAGTCTCGATTTGGCGCGGTCCGAACTGCTGTCGCCCGATCCGGACGATGCACCCGGGCGACGCCACAACGGCGCGATCGGACGACCTTTGCTAGCCTGCGGGAATGACCGATCTGATGCTGGTCCGCCTCCAGGGCGAGCCTTGCTCCTGTTGCCGGCGAGGGACGGCGACGGTCGAGCGCGGTCGGTAGCTACTCGGCTACCAGGCGAACTCCCCGAGCCGGACCTCGCGAAGCGTCTTCGCGCAGACGCCAATCGGCGTCGATTCCGCTCGTGACTGGAGTTACCCGTGTCTTCCTCGCTTACACCCCCTGCTCGATTCATAGACCCGCGCGGCCAGCGATTCGGTGCCGGCCTCTCCGTTGTTGTCCTCGCCGTCGCGTTCCTCGCCGGGGCGCCCTGGCTGGCCGTCCTCGTCGGCGCGAACCTCCTCGTCGCCGGTGCGTTCGGGGCGCGGCTCTTCGTCCTCGGCCGGCCGTGGCCCGTTATCCGGCGTGTGCTCCGCCTCGGCCCGACCGAACCCGAGCACGAATATCCGCCTCGATTTGCGCAGAGCCTGGGCGGAACGGTGCTCGCCGCCGGCGGAGTCGCGTTCGTATTCGGCCTGCCCCTCCTGGGCTGGCTGCTCGTCGGCGCGGTCGCGACGCTGCAGACGCTTCTCGCGACGACCGGCTACTGCCTCGGCTGCAAGCTCTACTTCCTGCGCTGGTGGGTGCCGTCGGTGGTGGCTCGCGCATTCGGCCACAACGACCGCCTGCTCAAGCTCCCGATAGGACCGTTGCCGCGCTGAAGCACCCGCAACCCGAGGCTACCAGCCCCAGACTTCCAATTCGGTGATCTCGATCGGGACGGAGTACTGAGTGGCGAACGCCTCCACGGTCTCGCCGCGATAGGCCTCGTCCTCGATCCAGTCGCGGTAGCGGGCACGGTAATCGGTAGCCTCGGCGACTGAGGGGAGCTCGAGCGCGATCCGCGCCACTCCCCGGATGACGTGCACCTGTCCGCCGCCCGGCGAGCAATTGAGATTCAGGGCTACGCGGTCGTTGTATCTGATGTTCGTCACCCGGCGGGCGTTGGTGCGGCTGTAGACGACGATCCGCTCGCTGTCGGCAACACGTTCGTAGATGAACCACACGGGTGCCGGCTGCGGCGATCCCCTATCAACCGTTGTGAGCCAGATAACCCGCTCTTCGCGGAGCCGCTCGATGATGCGGGCCCCGAGCCGTGTCGTTGCGTCGATCACTTCTATCTCCCTGGAGCGGGCTGTGGTGGCGTGAAGGGCGGGCGCGGCGCGGAGTGGCGCGGAGTTCGGTTCATGTTAGCCGCGGATGAGTCGCAGCCGCGGCCGCGGGCACGCCGCCGCGCCGGCCTGACTCTAGACCGAGCGCGCCTCGGAACTCATCTCGATGGGGTCAGTGAGGTAGTGGCCGATTGTCGGACCGATCGCTCGCACCAGGGTTTCGACTGGAGCGCTAGCCAGCGGCTCGACACAAAGGATGTAGCGGGCAAAGCCGAGACCCATCAGGTCGCTCCCGACCAGTGTCGCCCGCATCGCCGAGTCGGTTACCCCAACTTCCTCGACGAGCGGCAGGACGGCGCCTTCGATAACGAAGCGTCGAACCATCTCCGCCGCCCCCGGATCGGTCAGGGCCGAGCGCACGATACCGAGCAGGACCTGGCGCCGCACCGGTTCCTCCCACAGGCCCAGGAAGAAGCGCACGATCCGCTCCCCGAGTTGATCGCGCGGACCGGCAAATACTATCTGCCTGACCACGTCCGGATCGAACGGCAACTCCATCGCCGCCACGAAGAGTTGTTGCTTGCTGCCGAAATAGTGGTGGATCAACGCTTGATCCACGCCGGCGGCCCCGGCCATGTCCCGCATCGAGGCGCCATCGAAGCCTCGCTCCGCAAAGGCTGCTCGAGCTGCGGCCAGGATCAGGTCCCGAGTCGTGCTCGGAGCGGCAGCCGTGGGATCGATGTTGCGGCGCCGACCGGTTCGGGCCATCAGCGCGAACCCATTGCGCTGGGAGCGGCCGATTCCCCGCGGGCGAGCAGGACGAATGCCTCCTCGAACGTCGCCGGCGACCGACGAAGCTCGGCCTGGAGTCCAGCGGCGCCCAGCGCGGCCACGACGGCCTCGGCGTCGCCCCCGGGAATGCGGATATGCCTGCCGGCCAGCGCCACGGCAAACCCGGCAGCCCGGAGGACGTGGAAAGGGCGGTCCCACGGATCCGCCACGACCTCGATCGCGGTCAGGCCGCCGGCGATATCGTCGGCCGTGCCACGGGCCGCCACGCGCCCCGACAGCAATACGACCAGGCGATCGCACTGGCTCGCCTCAGCCATGTAGTGCGTGGTGACGAGGACGCCGGCGCCGCCCTCGGCGGCCGACCGGATCAGCTCCCACAGCCGCGCTCGAGCCAGGGCGCCGACCCCCGAAGTGGGCTCGTCGAGAACCAGCAGATCGGGTCGATGCGAGAGCGTGCCGGCAAAGGCGACGCGACGCCGCAAGCCGAGCGGCAGCTCCCCGACGAGGCGGGCGCGAACGGCATGGAGCTCCGGCTCCAACTGGGGCGGGCCGGTCACGCCGAAGCTCCGCGCCACGAAGGCCAGGTTCTCGGCAACGGTGAGGTCCTCATACAACCCGAGCCCCTGTGACATGTAGCCCACACGCCCTCGCGATTGCCGCGATGGGACGCTCCCGAAGAGCTCCGCCGTGCCCTCGGTGGGCCTGAGCAACCCTAGAGCGATCCGGATCAACGTCGTCTTGCCGGCGCCGTTGGCACCAATCAAACCCACGACTTCCCCGGGCTTGACGTCCAGATCGACGTCTGCCAGCGCCTGAAGCCGGCCGAACCGCTGGCCGAGCCCGCGGATGGCGACCAGGGGCGCGGTCGGGGCTGAGGACGCTTCCCGAGCCGGCGTGGGCACCGAAATCGCGGAATCTGGGGCGCCCGCGTGACGCGCGGCCATGAGTTCGGCGACGACGAGCGCATCCTCCAGGTCCGGCTCGATCCGGCGCGCGCCCGCGGCCACTTCCCGGGCCGCTCCGTCAAGCTCGCGCCAGGTCCGCCAGCCCGAGCCGCAGCGCCAGGATTCACCACCGAGCGGCCGATCGGCGACCCAGATGGAACCGGGCATGGCCGCCACGATTTCCTCCGGGGCGCCGGACACGAGCCGGCGTCCTTCGGAGAGCACGAGTACTTGCGCGGCCCGCTCCGCCTCGTCGACATACGTCGTAGCCATCGCGACCGCAGTCCCCGCTGCCGCGATCTCGGAAATGAGTTCCCACAGCTCGACCCGACTCAGCGGATCGATGCCGGTGGTCGGCTCGTCGAGGACGAGAAGTGCCGGGTCATGAAGCAGCGCCATCGCCAACGCCAGCTTCTGGCGCATCCCTCCGGAAAGGCGCTCCGCCAAACGCCGGTCGACTCCCACGAGCCCAATCCGAGCCAGCGTGGCTTCGATGCGGGCCTGCAGGTCGGCGCCCCGCAGCCCGTACGCTTCGCCGGCGAAGGACAGATTCTCCGAAACGGTCAGATCCCGATACACGCCCCTGTCGGTAGCGACATAACCGAGATGGCGGCGGTCCGGCCGCATCACCTCTCCGGCTTCGGGCCGCACTGCACCGGCGAGCGCACGCAAGAGGCTCGACTTGCCCGCACCGTCGGGCCCCACGACGGCCGTCACGCTGCCGGGAGGCACGTCGAGGTCCACGTGGTCGAGTGCGACATGGTGGCCGTAGCGGACGACGAGCCCGCGCACGCCCCAGCCGGCCCGAGTCAAGCGAGTCATCGCGCAGCCGCGGTCGCCTTGTCGCCGGCTTCACTGCCCGCCGGCGCCAGGTCGCGGCGGAACCGCAGCACCGACAGGGCGAACACGAGTCCCCCCAACACGGTCTCAGCGACCAGCGGTGTCACAAGCGAGTCGATCGGCGCACCGCGCACGAGCACACCGCGAGCGATTTCGACGAAGTAGGTCAGAGGCAGGAAGTAGGAGATCCAGCGAACGCCCCAGGCAATCGAGTCGAGCGGGAAGATCAATCCGGACAGCAGGATCTGCGGCAGCAAGGTCATGAGAGCGAGTTGGATCGCCTGGCCCTGAGTTTCGGAGACCGTGGAGATAAGCACGCCAAGGCCGAGCGTCACGAATAGGAAGAGCGCCGCACCCAGCGCGAATATCAGGGGATTGCCGTTGAAGGGCACGCCGAAGATCACGATCCCCGCCCCGATCACGAGGGTCATGTCCAGCACTGCCAGCACCAGGTAGGGCAGCACCTTGCCGACGAAGATGTCGACCGGACGGAATGGCATCACGGCGAGTTGCTCGAGCGTGCCGCTCTGGCGCTCTCTGACCACTCCCAGGCTCGTGGCGATGGTGCCGACGAAAACCAGGATCATCCCGGCGAGTGCCGGGACCATGATCGTGGAGGTCTTCAGATCGGGGTTGAAGAGGATCTGCGGCGTCGGCAGTGTCGTCGGGATGTTGGTGCCGGGACCCGAACGCGACTTCAAGCTCGTGAAGACCTCCACCGCGGCCCTGGCGCCAAAGAGGTCCGAGCCATCGATGAGGATCGCGGGTCGGTCCTGGTCGGCGACCACGACAACCGTCGCCTGGCCACGCCTCAAGGCATCCTCGGCCTCCGCCAGCCCGTCCTGCGGGCGGACGGCCACGATGTTGATGGGCGAGCCGGCGTAAGTTTCCGCGGCCTTGACGAACTGCTGGGCCTGCGGCCCAACCACGATTGTTTTGATCGTGCCCACGTCGAAGCTCGCGGCGTAGCCGAAGACGATCAGCAGGAGCAGTGGTAGGGCAATCAGCATGGCGACCGTTCGCCGGTCCCGACTCAGTTCCCTGAATTCCTTGGCCGCCATCGCCCACATTGCTAGTTCCCTTTCGCCCGATAGGCGGCCTGCACGTTGCCCTTGCGCCAGAATTCCTCACACGATGACTTCATCGCTTGATGAATTTAGGCCAACGTCCCGTGAGTGTCAACGCCGGTCCGGCCCACCCCATCCGGCCCAGACCCGACGAGGCTCACTACTCCTCCCGCCGCTGTTCACGGGTCCTTCACAGGCAGACGTCAATCTCACGGGCATGGTCGGCGTAGCCCCGAGCCGGCCGGTCGATATCGGGGTAAGGGACTTCGAGGTGAAGAGATGAGACACGGAGGCGGTTTCCGCTTCCTTGCGGCCTTGGTGCTAGTGGGCGTCCTCGCCGCAATGACTGCAGGAGCTTATGGGGCCGGCTACGCGGCCGGTGCCGGATCGAATGCCACGGTATCGCCGTGGGTCTATGGCGGGTTCATCGGGTTCGGAAACGTAGTCGGGTTGATCATCACGATCCTCGTGCTCGTGATGATCCTCCGAGTCATGACCTTCGCCTTCTGGGGCCATCACCGCGGCGCTTGGGATCGCCGGCCAACCGGGCCGATGGGCCCCAGCGGCCCGGTTGGGCCCGACAGCGCGGCATTCGCCGGCCCAGGGTTTCGCCACGGCTGGCACGACTCGAGCTGGCAATCGTCCCGCCAGGACGCCTTCGACGAATGGCATCGCCACTCGCACGAGCGTTCGGCCGGTCAGTCTCCGGACGCCCCGTCGGGAGGAGCGGCGGGCTGATCGCAGCACATTTCCGGCCGAGGGCGGAGGTGACGAGCCTTCGCCTTCGGCTCGATTCCGCCCTCCGATGCCGCCACGCCGTAGGATGAGGGAGCCGTGAAAACCGTTCTGATCGTCGACGACGAGGCTCGCATCGTCGAGCTGGCCCGCGACTACCTGGAGCACGCCGGATTTGCCGTGCTCACCACGGCCGACGGACCCTCCGCGCTCATGACCGCCCGGACACGCAAGCCGGACGTGATAGTCCTGGACCTTGGCCTGCCGGGGATGGACGGGCTGGACGTGGCGCGCACGCTTCGCCGCGAGTCTTCGGTTCCGATCGTGATGCTGACCGCCCGAGACGATGAGCTGGACCGGGTCCTTGGTCTCGAGATCGGGGCCGACGACTACGTCACCAAGCCGTTCAGCCCGCGCGAGCTGGTGGCGCGCGTCCGGGCGATTCTCAGGCGGGTCGAACGCCAGGACGCGCCCGGCGATCACATCGAAGCCGTCGGCGTCTCGATAGACCTGGGGCGTATGCGAGTGGAGGCGGACGGCCGGACCGTGGAACTCACACCGACCGAATTCCAGCTCCTCGTGACACTGGCCCGGCAGCCCGGCAGGATCTTCACCCGCTCTCAGCTGCTCGACGCAATCCATGGGCTGGCCTTCGAATCCTACGAGCGCGCGATCGACGCCCACGTAAAGAACCTAAGGCGCAAACTCGAGCCCGATCCGGCCCGGCCGAGGTATGTGCTGACCGTCTACGGCGTGGGCTATCGTTTCAGCGAGGA